>NZ_JFHO01000032.1:0-68477 GCF_000724705.2 Acidiphilium sp. JA12-A1 | reverse complement strand
GCCATGGCGTCTGGCAGGTCAGCATCTGGAGACGGGGAAGCATCCACACGAGCTGCATCTGCGGCTGGAGGCGGATCGGGGTTCTCTGTTTGCCTGCCCGGAATGCGGTCGGGTCTGCAAGGCACATGACTTTGCCGAGTTCCGCTGGCGGCATCTGAATTTCTTCCAGCACCACTGCATTATCCTTGCACGGGTGCCCCGCGCGGACTGCCCGGAACACGGGGTGAAGCGGGTGCGGGTACCGTGGGCGCGGGAAGGCAGCGGCTTCACGCTGCTGTTCGAGCAGGTGGCGCTGATGCTGGCGCGCGAAATGCCGGTACAGGCGGCGGCACGGCAAATGGCTATCACCGACCAGCGGCTCTGGCGAATCATCGGGCATTACGTCGGGCAGGCACTGGATCGGCTCGACCTTGCCGAACTGAGGGCGGTGGCATTCGACGAGACGGCCTCGAAGCGGGGCCACAACTACGTCACGATCTTCATCGACCTGGAACGAAAGTCGCGGCCGGTGATGTTCGCCACACCCGGGAAAGGCAAGGAAACAATCAGCCGTTTCAAGGATTTTCTGATAGCGCACCACGGCAAGCCGGGACAGATCGTCGAGATGGTCTGCGACATGTCCCCCGCCTTTCTGGCGGCTCTGGGTGAAAGCTTCCCCGAAGCTTCAGTGACGGTCGACTGGTTCCATGTCGTGCAGTTGTTTACCAGGGCCGTCGACGACGTGCGCAAGGCCGAGGCGCGGTTGGTCAAAATGCCGTCCGCCGTTCGTTGGGCCGTGCTCAAGGCCAGGGAACGCAACCTCACGCAAAAGCAGGCTGTCGCCCTGGCCGAACTGGAGGCCGGCGGTCTGCTGACCGCCGTCGCCTGGCAGATCAAGGAGAAGCTCCGCTGGGTCCGTATCGCGCCGACGCTCCAGGCCGCCCGCTGGCGACTGTCCCATTTCATCCGTCACGCCCGCAAAAAAGTCAGTCTCGGCCCAATGCTGGATCCGGTTCTCACCGCCATCAAAACCGTCGAAAAGCAGAAGGAACGCATCCTTCGCCGCTGGGCTTCAACCTACAGCAACGCCCGCATGGAAGCCCTCAACGGAATCTTCAAGGCCGCCCGCGCCAGAGCCCGCGGTTACCGAAACGCCCAAACCTTCATCACCATGATCTATCTGATCGCTGCGCCGCTCAGCGAATTATTCAAATCCACTTGAAACGTCGAGGAGCCTGAAAATGGAGGCGATCGGCCAGCTGACGGGCGGTATTTCGCACGACTTCAACAATCTTCTCACCGGGATTCTTGGCAATCTCGACATGCTGGCGACGCGGATCGAGCAGGGCGACCACGCGTCCGCGATGTCCTATCTCGATGGCGCGCGCAGCGCCGCGAGCCGGGCCGCCGGCCTGACCCAGCGGCTGCTGACCTTCGCGCGCCGGCAAGCCCTGGCGCCCGCCGCCATCTCGGTGGCGACGCTGCTCGACGACCTGCACGAACTGATCGACCGGACCGTGGGGCCGGCCATCGAGGTGCAAACGCTCTACCCGCCGGATCTCCGCGCCGGCTTCTGCGATCGCAACCAGCTGGAGAACGCGCTGCTGAACCTCGCCATCAACGCACGCGACGCGATGCCGGAAGGCGGCAGGCTCACGATCGAGGCGAGCAATGCCACGCTGGTAGCACCCGCCCGCGGCCAGACGCACACGGAAGGCGACTATGTCCGGCTGACCATCACGGATACCGGCTGCGGCATGTCGGACGCCGTCAAGGACCGCGTCTTCGAGCCGTTCTTCACCACCAAGCCCGCAGGCCAGGGCACCGGGCTCGGCCTGTCGATGGTGTATGGTTTCATCAAGCAGTCGGGCGGGCACATCGAACTTGCCAGCGAGGCCGGCAGGGGCACGAAGATCAGCCTGTTCATTCCCTGCAACCAGCTTTCCGGCGCCACAGAAACATCAGACGCTCCGGCGCCGGCGCCCGACATGCGATGGGACGAAACCTCCGGCCTCATCCTCGTCGTCGATGATGAGCCGGGCCTGCGCACGCTGCTCGCCGACATGCTCCGCGAACAGGGATTTTCCGTGCGGATGGCCGCGGACGCGGAAGCCGCCCTCGCGATCCTTCGCGCGGAGCCGGATATCGATCTGCTGATCGCCGATATCGGGCTGCCCGGCGCCATGAATGGACGGCAACTGGCCCTTGCCGCGCGCGCCGACCGCCCCGAACTGCCCCTTCTTTTCGTGACCGGGCTGGACGAAACCACATCGTCCGGACCGCCGTTCGACAGCGCGCCCACCGCGATGCTGCGAAAGCCCTTCTCGTTCGGCTGCCTTCACACGCAGGTCGGCCTGTTGCTGGCCCATAGCCGGACGGCGACACCGCCCCGAAGCATGGGCTGACCGGACGCTCCTCGGGAAATCGTCGATCCGGCGGTTTCAGCCGGCGAGCGCGCGCAGGGCCCTTGCCTGATCCGGCCAGTTCGGCAGGCCGCCAGCATGTTTCCAGGCAATGGCGCCCATCTGCGCCCTCAGCGCCGGGCTGAAGACCAGGCGGCGCAGCGCCTTGCCGAGCTGGGCGACGTCATCAACCGGGGCGACGATGCCGGCCCCGGTGGGCACGAGCTGGCCGGCCGCGCCGCCATCGCAGATGGCGACGGGCAAGCCGCGCGCCATCGCCTCGGCAATCGCCATGCCGAATCCCTCGAAGCGCGTCGCCAGCGCGAACATGTCCGCCTCCGACCAGGCATCATCGAGCGCGCCGCCGGTGAGCGGCCCGCGCCGTTCAACGCGCCCGGCAATGCCGAGATCGGCGGAAAGACGGTCGAGCCCCGCGGCATAATCCGGATCGCGCGGCTCTCCCGCCAGGACCAGCCGCCAGTCGAGATCGTGCAGCGTCGCAAGCGCGCGGAGCAGAATGTCGTGCCCCTTGCGGTATGTCAGGGTTCCGAGGGCCAGCAGCGTGCAGGGGCTTCCGTCGGGCGGGACCGGGCTCAATGTACGGCATGGATAGCGGTCGGTCCCGGGGACCAGCACCGTGATCCGTTCGCGGATGACGCCGAATTCGGCCGACAGCCTGTCGGCGATCGGATCGCTCGCGGCGATGACGCGGCTGAAACCGGGCAGGACCTGACGCTCGAATGCCTTGAGCGCCTGCCGACGGTCCTCCGGCGTGCCCGGCTCAAGGGCTGTCGGATGGTGGATGAGGGCAATCGCCCCGCGCGCCTGCAGCGCCGGAATCGCATCACGCGCAAATTCGAAGGCCGCACCTTCCACAATCACGAGCGCCCCGGCATCCATCCGCTCAGCGAATGAGGATGCGACCGGCGCATCCAGCGCGTGAACCTCCGAACTTCCCCCCAGTTCCCCCCAGGCAGCGAGCAGGCGGCGGTGGTAGAACGATGCGCCCGTCACGGATTTGAACGGGGCTTCTGTGATCAGCACCAGCTTCATGGAACCGGGATGCCACAGGCACCCCGATCTGGCCAGAGATCGGCGGTGAGATCAGGCCCGCAGGACGAGCGCGACGGGGGCGGTCGGCCGCGCCGCGCCCTCCTGGCCATAGGGCTGCAACGGCTCACCGGCCGCGCGGCTCGTATCGAGCGCCTGCATGACCGTCTGGATCACCCGTTGCTGCGTCTCGATCGCCTGGCGCAGCAATTTCCCGTTGGCCGCCGCCGCCGCGTCCAGGCGCTGCTGCACCGCCTCGACCCGCCGGCCGTCGCGCGGTTTTCCGGCGACGCCGAGATCCAGGGCGGCCTCCAGGCGGCCGATCGCCGCGCGCTTGGCCTCGGCAAGCGCCGCGCTCACGGCAAAATCCTGAATCGAGAGGCTGCGGTTTTCCTCTTCCAGGATCGCGGCCAGGGCCTCGGCGGCTTCGATTGCACTACCCGGTGATGTGTCGTTGTTCATGAACCTGATCCTGTCGATGAGGAGGGCGCCGGAGACGCCGCGCCGTGCGACGTCGCGCCGGATGACATTTTCGCCTTCTGCTGGTCGGCCTCGAGCGCGCGTTCGATCATCGGTGCCAGGCCGAGGCCGCCCCGCGCCTCGATCGACTTCGCGATCGCGTCGATGAAGAAGGGCCGGAACGATTTCTCGACCGAGCCGCCGCCGAATGGCGCCTGCGCCGAGCCGACGGAGGAAAACATCGGCTTGAGCAGCTGGGCGATCGCCATCGCCTCGAAATGATGGGCGGCCTTCACGATTTCGGCACTGCCCTGGGGCGACTGGCCGGCCCGGGGAAGCGGCGCGGCCTGCGGCTTGGTGAGCGAATCGAGCGCCGCACCGAGAGGCAGACCGGATACGGAGCCCACGGTCATTGCACGACCAGCCGTGCCTGCAGGGCGCCGGCCGCCTTGATCGCCTGGAGGATGCTGATCATGTCGTGCGGTGCGACACCCAGCGAATTCAGGCTCGAAACCAGTTGCTGCAGGCTGATATTGCCGTGCACGATATCCATCTTCTTCCCCCTGTCCTTCTTCACGGAAATCGAGGTCTGCGATGTCGCGACGGTGGTGCCGCCGGCGAGCGGATTGGGCTGGCTGACAACCGGGGTGTTCTTCACCGTGACGGTGATGTTCCCCTCGTCGATGGCGACGGTGCTGATCCGCACATTCGCACCCATCACGATGGTGCCGGTCGCCTCGTCGACGACGACGACCGCAGGCGTAGACGGCTGAACGCGCAGATCCTCGATCTCGGCCAGATCGCTGACGACATTGCGCCCCTTGAGATCAAGGGTGATCGTGCGCGGATCGTCCACCGTTGCAATCCCCGGACCAAGACGCTCGTCGATCACACGCGAAATGCGCATCGCGGTCGTGAAATCGGGGTTGCGGAGCTCGAGTTTCGGCGTCTTCTCGGAAGCCAGCTTGAAGCTGACCGAACGCTCGACGATGGCGCCGTTCGTGATCCGGCCGACCGTAGGCACGCCCTGCGTGAAGGATGCGTTCGCCCCCGCGGCCTGGATGGCTCCGGTGACCAGCGAACCCTGGGCGACGGCATAGACCCGGCCATCGGCGCCGAGCAGCGGGGTCACCAGCAGCGTGCCGCCGGTCAGATCCGTCGCATCGCCCATCGCCGACACCGTGACGTCGATCGTCTCGCCGCTATGGGCGAAAGCCGGCAGGTTCGCCGTGACCATGACGGCCGCGATATCCTTGGTCTGCAGGTTCTGGGCCTGGTTCTGCGTGTTCACGCCGAGCCGTTCGAGCATGCCGATGAGCGACTGGCGCGTGAAGATCGAGTTGTTCAGCGAGTCGCCGGTACCTCTGAGGCCGACGACGAGGCCGTAGCCGATCAGCTGGTTGTCTCGTATCCCTTGTATGTCGGTGATATCCTTGATCCGGACCTCGGAAAATGCCGGGCGCATGCACTGGATAAGGATGCAGACCGCCGCCCAGGCGATCAGCAGAACCGCCCGCCAGCGATGCTGGCCGCTGCAGCAGATTGCAAAGAAATTTCGGGTCATCCTGGCGCGATCATTTTGGTCACTGCACAGGACTTTCGCAGCAAAAAGTTAACAATTTGCAGCTATCAGAAATTTTGTGAGGCGGCGGCTTCGGATGGAGAGTTGAATGACGAGAGTTTCAGGGCTGCGCGGCAGCGGGCCGGTCGGCGGCATTGGCGGCAGGACCGGTCCCGCCGCTGCGGCAGGCGGCGGCTTCACGATCACGACCCAGAGCCAGCAGGCCGCCATCGCGGTCGCGCCGGTGGACATGGCCGGGCTGATCAGCCTGCAGGACGAGGACGGACCGGTCCGGCGCGACCGCGCCGCGCACAGGGCCGGCGAACAGACGCTCGGATCGCTCGCCGCGCTCCAGGCCGCGCTGCTCGGCGGCGCCCGGCCGGATCTCGACGCGCTGCGCCAGATGATCGAGAACATGCCCCGTCCCGCCGATCCGGCGCTGCAGACCGTCATCGGCGCCATCAGGCTGCGCGCGAGAGTGGAACTCGCCCGCCACGAAAGGTTGTGACCATACGGTGAATTGCTCCCTTCGTGGCCTTGGCGTCCGATTGCCGCGCGGCTATAAGCCGGCCACCTGCGGCCTCTCATCGACTGGATCAGAGGCTCGTGCGTTGGAGGAACTGACATTAATGTTAATTACTCTTGCACCGGACTATTCGCCGAGCGAGGATGAAGAGTTCATGAATCCGATGCAGGTCGAATTTTTCCGCCAGAAGCTGCTTCGCTGGCGGCACGACCTGCTGATGGAAGCCAACGGAACCCTCGCCAGCCTGTCCGAGGGCGGCATTCTCGAACCCGACATTACCGACCGGGCCAGCGTCGAAACCGACCGGGCCCTCGAATTGCGCACCCGGGACCGCGCCCGCAAGCTGATCGGCAAGATCGACCAGGCACTCGCCCGGATCGAAAACGGCACTTATGGCTATTGCGAGGAAACCGGCGAGCCGATCGGCCTGAAACGGCTGATGGCACGGCCGATCGCCACACTGTCGATCGAGGCGCAGGAACGCCACGAGCGGCAGGAGCGGATCCAGCGGGACGACTGACGGATGCTTTGAACGCCGACGCGGTGACCGCGCCGGCGTTCAACCGGGCGGAAGCCCCGCGAGAGATCGGAATTCCGCCTCGCTGAGGACGGTCACGCCGAGGCTGGCTGCCTTCGCGGCCTTCGAGCCGGCGTCCGCGCCCACCACCACGAAGTCGGTCTTCTTCGAGACGGACTCGGTCACCCTGGCCCCCAGCGCCTCCGCCCGCGCCTTGGCCTCCGGGCGGGTGAGCGACTCGAGGGTGCCGGTGAAAACGATCGTCTTGCCGGCGAGCGCCCCGCCCGCCGCCGCGACCTCGTCCTCGATGGTCAGTATCGGCACCAGGCGGTCGAGCAGGTCGCGGTTATGCGGTTCGGCGAAGAAACCGGCGAGTTCCTCGGCGATCGATGGGCCGATCCCGGAAATCGAGCCGAGTTCCAGCCGCGCGTCGGAACCGATCACGCCCGCCTCCTCCATCTGCCGCCGCCATACGGCATAGGACGAATAGTGCCGCGCCAGCAGCTTCGCGTTCTGCTCGCCGATCCGCCTTATGCCGAGCGCGTAGATGAAGCGCGCGAGGGAAATCCGGCGGCGGGCGTCGATCGCGGCGATCAGCTTGCGCGCCGAGACCTCGCCCCAGCCCTCCAGCGCCGCGATCGCGGCCTCGCGGTCGCGGAGGGTAAAAATGTCCGCCGGGCTTTCGAGCCAGCCGAGGCCGTGGAACTCCTGGACCGTCTTTTCGCCCATGCCCTCGATGTCGAAGGCGAGGCGCGAGCAGAAATGGATCAGACGCTCGACCACCTGGGCCGGGCAGCTCAGCCCGCCAGTGCAGCGGCGCACCACCTCGCCGGCCGGGCGAATCGCCAGCGCGCCGCAGACAGGGCAGTGATCGGGGAAGACGAAGGGCGCCGAGTCGGCCGGGCGGCGCTCGGGCAGGGCGCGGAGGATCTGCGGGATCACGTCGCCGGCGCGCTGGAGCTCCACGGTGTCGCCGATCCGCACATCCTTGCGGGCGATCTCGTCCTCGTTGTGCAGGGTCGCGTGGCTGACCAGCACGCCGCCGACATTCACCGGATCGAGCCGGGCGCGCGGGGTGAGCGCGCCGGTGCGGCCAACCTGGATGTCGATCCCGCGCAGGGTGGTCAGCGCCCGCTCGGCGGGGAATTTCCAGGCCACCGCCCAGCGCGGCGCGCGGCCGGCGAAGCCGAGGCGCTCCTGCAGCGCCAGATCGTCGATTTTATAGACGACGCCGTCGATATCGTAATCGAGCCCGGCGCGGCGCTCGCCGATCGAGCGCTGGAAGGGTTCCGCGCCCGCCTCGCTCACCCGCTCCGCCAGCGGGTTCACCGGGAAGCCCCAGCGGCGCAGGATCGCGAGATAGTCCCAATGGGTCTCGCCCACCGCCTGGCTCGCGGCGCCCCGCGCATAGGCGAAGAGCGAAAGCCGGCGGGATGCGGTCACCGCGGGATCGAGCTGGCGCAGGCTGCCGGCCGCCGCGTTGCGCGGATTGGCGAACTGGCGGGCCTGCCCCTGGTTGAGGGTGATGAAATCCGTCTTGGTCATGTAGACCTCGCCGCGGATCTCGATGAAATCCGGCGCGTCGTCCGGCAGGGTTGCGGGGAGTTCGCGCAGCGTGCGGAGATTTTCGGTGACGTCCTCGCCCTCGGTGCCGTCGCCGCGCGTCGCGCCGCGCACGAAACGGCGGTTCTCGTAGGTCAGCGAGATCGACAGGCCGTCGATCTTCGGTTCGGCGACGAAGGCGAGCGGTGCCGCGCCGAGGCCGAGAAAGCGGCGGATGCTGGCGCAGAACTCGACGAAATCCGCCGGCTCGAACACATTGTCGAGCGAGAGCATGGGAAGGCGGTGGCGCACCTTGCCGAACGCGCCCGACGGGGCCGTGCCGACCTGGTCGAGTGCGGCGGCTAGATCGGGATGCGCGGCCCGCAGGGACTCGGCTTCGCGGCGCAGCGCGTCATAGGCCGCATCGTCCATGATCGGCGCATCGTCGCGATAATAGGCGGCATCGGCGGCGGCGAGCCGCTCGACCAGTTCGGCCAGCCGCGCCTTCGGGTCCGCCGGTTCGGGCACGCCGCTCGCGGGACTCGTCACGATCCGGCCATGAGGCTGCGCGCCGCGTCTCGGGCGGCGTCGGTGATGGTTTCCCCGGCGAGCATGCGGGCGATTTCCTCCTGACGCGCGGTCGGATCGAGTCGTGTGACGGTGGTCCGCGTCCGGTCGCGGGCGCTGGCCTTGCTGACCTGGAAATGCGCATCGGCGCGGGCGGCGACCTGCGGCGAATGGGTTACCACGAGAACCTGCGTCTCGCGGGCGATCCGGGCCAGGCGTTCGCCCACCGCGGCCGCGGTGGCGCCGCCGATGCCGCTGTCCACCTCGTCGAAAATCAGCGCGCCGACCGGCGATTCGCCGGCGAGCACGACGTTGAGCGCCAGCAGCAGGCGCGAGAGTTCGCCGCCGGACGCCACCTTGTCGAGCGGGCCGGGCGCGCTGCCCGGATTGGTCGCGACGAGGAAGCGCACGGCGTCCGCGCCGCGCGCGTTCCATTGCGCCTCCGGCAGGTCGGTGCGGGCGACGACGAATCGCGCGCGGTCGAGCTTGAGCGGCGCGAGTTCCCGCGCCACCGCGGCGGCCAGCCGTTCCGCCGCCGCGCCGCGGGCCTTGCTGAGGGCGGCGGCCGCCTCGCGATAGGCGGTGCGGGCGGCACGGCTCGCAGCCTCGGCGCGGGCGAGTTCCTCGGTGCCGGCATCGAGCGTCGCGAGCCGGGCGGCGAAGGTTTCCAGCAGCGCCGGCAGTTCGACGACCGGAACCGCGTGCTTGCGCGCCATGCCGCGCAGGGCGAACAGCCGCTCCTCGATCGCTTCGAGGCCGCGCGGGTCCGCCTCGGCCTCGGAGACGGCGCGGGAGAGCAGGGTTTCGGCCTCGGCCAGCGCTTCCTCGGCCCGTTCGATCGCGGCCAGCGCCTGGCCAATGGACGGCCCCTGATCGGCCTCCGCGATGCGGGCGAGCGCGCGGGCGGCGGCGCGCAGCGTTGCCGCGGGGCCGGCGGAGCGGCGCTCGCGCGGGGTGAGTTCGGCAAGCGCGCTGCCGATCGCCTCGGCCCGCCGCTCGGCGCCCTGAAGATGCTGCCTTGCGGCCGCGAGTTCCTCGTCCTCCCCCGCGCGCGGCGCCAGGGCGGAGAGTTCCTCGACCGCGTGGCGCAGGAAATCCTCGTCCCGCCGCGCCGATTCGAGCGCCGCCTCGGCATCCGCCCGGGCAGCCTCGGCGGCGCGCCAGGAGGCGAACAGCGAGGCGACCGTCTCGCGCAAGGCCGGATCGACGCCGAATTCGTCCAGCATGTCGCGCTGGGTCGCCGGATCGGTCAGCCCGATCTGGGCATGCTGGCCCTGGATCTCGATCAGCAGGTCGGCAGCCCGGCGCAGCAGGGCGACGCTGACCGGCTGGTCGTTCACCAGGGCGCGTGACTTGCCGTCGCGCGTCAGGATCCGTCGCAGCAGGATTTCATCGCCGGCGTCGATTCCCTGGTCGGCCAGCAGGGCCTGCGCCGGATGGCCGGCGGCCACGGCGAACGACGCGGTGACGACCGCCTGTTTCGCCTCGGCCCGCACCAGTCCGGCATCGGCACGGTCGCCGAGCGCGAGGCCGAGCGAATCGAGCAGGATCGACTTGCCCGCGCCGGTCTCGCCGGTGAAGACGGTCAGCCCGGGCTCGAAGCCGATATCGAGCCGGTCGATCAGGATCACGTCGCGGATGGAGAGCGCTGTGAGCATGACCCCGGCGCGCCTCCGTTCAGAGCAGGCCGAAAAGGAACCCGCCCGAGGCCTTCGGCTTCACCGCACCGTTCAGAAGCCCGTGGCTGCGGAGCGTGGCATAGGCATTCCGGTACCACCGCGAGCCGGGATAGTTGTAGCCGAGCACGGCGGCATTCCGGCGCGCTTCCTTGACCAGCCCGAGATCGAGATAGCATTCCACCAGCCGGTCGAGCGCCTCGGGGACGAAGGTCGTCGTCTGGTATTGCTGGACCACCACCTGGTAGCGGCTGATCGCGGCGGCATAGAGATTCTGCCGCTGGTAGAACCGGCCGACCTCCATCTGGTGTCCGGCCAGGCGATTCTCGACCAGCCGGAGCTTGATCCGCGCATCGCGCGCATAGGCGCTGTCGGGGAAGCGCGAGATCACGTCCTGCAGGGCCTGCGCGGCCTCGAGGGTGAAGGTCTGGTCGCGCTGCACGTCCTCGATCTGCTCGTAGAAGCACAGCGCCTTCAGATAATAGGCGTAGGCGGCTTCCGGGCTGGCCGGATGGAGCTCGATGAACCGGTTGAGCGCGCTGACCGCCGAATCGAAATTCTGCTCGCGGTATTCCGCGTAGCCCTGCAGCAGTTCGGCATGGCTCGCCCAGGTCGAATAGGGGTAGTTGACCTCGATCTCGCCGAAGGTCCGCGCCGCCTTCTTGTTCTCGCCCTTGTGGAGATAGGCGATGCCGTCGGCATAGAGGGCCGAAGCCGGCTTGAGCGGCTTGGACAAGGTCTTGTCCGCGCCGTCGTGACCGCTTGAGGTGCCGGTCTTGGCTCCGCCGCCGAACAGGCCGCAGCCGCCCAGAGCCAGCGGCATCAGCAGGACCAGGGCCGACAGCGCGCCGGCGCGTCGCGGGCGCTTCCGCGCCTGCGGGGGAAGGAACGGGGCCGGCCGAGCCGGAGTCTGCGAGTGCGTCATCGGGGCGGGCTTATAGCATGTCATTCGGCGGCGCGAAGCCTCCGGCCGCGGCGGGACCGTGGAATCGCGCCGGAATGCTTGCAAAACAAGGTAAAAAGGCCTATCCCCGGCCACAGCCGCGGGCGAGGTGCATGCGGCCTGTCGTCATTGCGGCGTCCCTTTCCGGCGGATGCGGCCAGGCGATACCCCTCAACCCCACCCGGCAAAGCCGGGCAGACGTGGCCACGATGATCGGACATACGGCGTGGCGCGCAAACCAAACCGGCCGCTTTTTGGCCTCGTTTCAAGGATTTAAACCGCTTCATGGGTTCAACCGCAACTGCCATGCGCTCGCAGGGCGCTGATCACACCACCGGTACAGAGGACTTCGCCGCGCTGCTCGACAGCACGCTCGGCAGCAATACCGGCTTCGAGGGCTCGGTCGTTTCCGGCCGGGTCTCGCGGATCGATGACGATTACGTCGTCGTCGATGTCGGGCTGAAGAGCGAAGGTCGCGTGCCGCTGAAGGAATTCGGCGCGCAGGAGATCAAGTCCGGCGACACGTTCGACCTCTATATCGAGCGCTACGAGGACAAGGACGGCTCGATCGTCCTGTCGCGCGAGAAGGCGCGGCGCGAAGAGGCCTGGACGGCGCTGGAGCGCGCCTATGAGCAGCAGGCGCGGGTCAACGGCGTGATCCACGGCCGCGTCAAGGGCGGCTTCACCGTCGATCTCGGCGGCGCCACCGCGTTCCTGCCGGGCAGCCAGGTCGATATCCGCCCGGTGCGCGACGTCACCCCGCTGATGGGCGTGCAGCAGCCGTTCCAGATCCTCAAGATGGACCGCGCGCGCGGCAACATCGTGGTCTCGCGCCGCGCGGTGCTCGAGGAAACCCGGGCGGAACAGCGCAGCGAGCTGATCCAGGGCCTCAAGGAAGGCCAGATCCTCGACGGTGTGGTCAAGAACATCACCGATTACGGCGCGTTCGTCGATCTCGGCGGCGTCGATGGCCTGCTGCATGTGACCGACATCGCCTGGCGCCGCATCAACCACCCGGCCGAGGCGCTGACCATCGGCCAGCCGGTGCGCGTGCAGGTGATCCGCTTCAACCCCGACACCCAGCGCATCAGCCTCGGCATGAAGCAGCTCGAGACCGATCCGTGGGAAGGTGTGGATGTCAAGTATCCGCCGGGAATCAAGGTCACCGGCCGGGTCACCAACATCACCGACTACGGCGCCTTCGTGGAGCTGGAGCCGGGCGTCGAGGGTCTCGTGCACGTCTCCGAGATGTCGTGGACCAAGAAGAACGCGCATCCGGGCAAGATCGTGGCGACGAGCCAGGAAGTCGAGGTCATGGTGCTCGACGTGGATGCCGGCAAGCGCCGCATCTCGCTCGGCCTCAAGCAGGTCCAGCGCAACCCGTGGGAGCAGTTCCTCGACGAACACCCCGTCGGCTCGATCGTCGAGGGCGAGATCCGCAACATCACCGAGTTCGGCCTGTTCATCGGCCTCGCGCCGGACATCGACGGCATGGTCCACATGTCCGACCTGTCCTGGGACGAGCCGGGCGAACTCGCCATGGCCAAGTTCAACAAGGGCGAGATGGTCAAGGCGAAGGTTCTCGACGTCGATGTCGAGAAGGAGCGCATCAGCCTCGGCGTGAAGCAGCTCGAGGAAGATCCCGCCGCCGGCGTGCTCGACCGTGTCCACAAGGGCATGATCGTGACCTGCGTGATCACCGCCGTGCAGTCGAACGGGCTCGAGGTGAAGGTGGACGACGTGCTCACCGGCTTCATCCGCCGCGCCGAGCTGGCGCGCGACAAGTCGGACCAGCGGCCGGAGAAGTTCGCCGTCGGCGAGAAGATCGACGCCAAGATCACCGCCGTCGACCGCGCCGCGCGCAAGCTGCAGCTCACGGTCAAGGGCAAGGAGATCGACGAGGAGAAGCAGGCCATGGCCGATTACGGCTCCTCCGACTCGGGCGCCTCGCTCGGCGACATCCTCGGTGCCGCCATCCGCCGCCGCAACCAGCAGGCTCAGAGCGAAAACTGAACCGGCACGACCGGCCAAGACTGGCAAACGCCGCCCTCACGGGCGGCGTTTGTTGTTTCGGCCTGATGGATGCAGCAAGGTCGATCGGGCCTGGACTCCACCCGTTGCGCCGCACCGGCCCCGGGAAGCGGCGGACCCGGAGTCCCGGGTCGCAATGTCAGGGCCAACGGCCCTCGGCGCTGGCGATCTGCGCGGGGGTCGTCAGCTTGTAGGGACCTTCGGCGATCTGCGGCGCGTGATCGGGCAGCTTTTCCGGATCGGCCCAGCACTCGGGATCCCCGAGCGTCTGCGTGCAATAGGGCGGCGGCGGCGGCGGCACGTATTTCGGCACGCAGTAGCTCTTCTGCTCATCGAGCCGGACCATCGAGCAGTTGCGTCCGGATATCAGAGACACTACCGCATCCGGCACCGTCCGATGGATCGTGGTCAGCGTGACCACGTTGGCGGCCACGGTCGCGCCAGTGCCGATACCGCAACCGGCAAGCGGGATCACACAGAACAGGGCAAGCATTCGTCGCATCGGCGGCAGAATGGCATGAAAAAATGAAGACCTGGTTACGTTGCCCAACGCCCCGCGCGCGGCTATGGTCCGCCCGACCGACCCGATCCACTCTGCGCGTGGCGGCCCCGCCCCCTGCGCGAAACGAGCGAGAGCCAGCGTGCCCGATATTTTCGACGAAGTTGCCGAAGACCTGCGTGCCGAGCGCACCCGCGAGTTCCTCATGCGCTATGCCGGCGCGCTGGCCGGGGCGGCCGCCTTCGTGCTGCTCGCGATCGGCGGCTGGAAGGCGTGGCAATGGCATCGCCATCAGCAGGACCTGAAGGCGGCGGACCGCTACGTGACCCTGACCAGCCAGATCGGCCAGCAGGAAGCCGGGCTGACCAAATCGGGCGCCATTGGCGATGCGAAACGGCTGGTCGATTTCGCCGGCACCGCCCCCGCCGGCTATGCCAACCTTGCCCGGCTGCGCGCCGCCGCGCTCTACGCCCAGGCCGGCGACCTCAAGACGGCGGGCCAGCTCTGGGCGGCGGTCGCGGCGCCCAACAGCGGCGCCACGCCGCCGGTCCACGATCTCGCGCTCCTCCTCCTCGCCCAGCACGAGATGGGCGTGAAACCGGATGCCGATGTGCGTGCCCGGCTCGCAACCCTCAACAAGCCGGGCAACCCATGGCAGCCGCTCGCGCAACTCGACCTCGCCCTGCTCGACATGAAGGCCGGCAAGACGAAGTCGGCGCATGGCCTGCTCGAAGAGGTGAGCGCCGATCCCGCCTCGCCGCCCAACCTGCGGAACCTCGCCCAGGGCCTGATCGCGAAACTGAACGGATGACAAGCCGCACCATGACCGACCTTCGCGCCCTTTCCACTCTCGGGCGGCGCGGCGCGCTGCTCTCCTCGATGGCGCTGCTCACCGGATGCAGCCTGTTTTCGAAGGCAGTGAAGCCGCCGGTTCCCGGCCGCAAGATCCCGGTCCTGCCGCCGCACAATCCGCTTTCCGTCTCCAGCGGCGCGCCCGCGGTGACGCTGCCGGCGCCGCGCAGCCACGCGGTCTGGGGACAGGCGGGCGCCAATGCCGCGCATGATGCCGGCGTCAGCGCCCTGCCCGCGCGGCTGACCATGGCATGGCGCCGGGATGTCGGCGCCGGAGCCACCTATCGCCGCACGCTGCACGCCGCCCCGGTCGCCGCCGGCGGGCGCGTGTTCACGATGGATGCGCTTGGCGTGGTCGAAGCCCATTCGATCGCCAGCGGCCAGCGGCTCTGGCGCCACCCCATGCGCCCGAAGCACGACAACAGCTTCGCCTATGGCGGCGGGCTGGCGGCGGACGGCACCACGCTCTACGTCGCGTCCGGCTTCAGCCAGCTCCTGGCCCTCGATCCGGCCAGCGGCAAGCCGCGCTGGACCAAGACGCTCGACCAGCCGTTCCGCTCGGCGCCAGGCCTTGGCGGCGGGCTGATCTTCGTCATCATGCTCGACGACACGCTGCAGGCCTTCGATGCGAAGACCGGCGACTTTGCCTGGCGCTTCCCCACCGGCAACGGCTCGGGCGGCTCGATGTTCGGCGCCGGCACGCCGGCCTATCAGGATGGCATCGTCGTCGCCGGTTTCGGCTCGGGCGTGTTCGCCGGCGTGAACGCGACCGGCGGCTCCGCCGTCTGGGAGCAGAGCCTCGCGGCCGGGTATGACCAGACCAATCCGCTCGACGTGTCCAGCATCGTGGCGAGCCCTGTGATCGCCGGGGGTCTGGCGATCGCCACCGGCCTCGCGGGCACCACCGTCGCGTTCGACTTGCATTCGGGACGGCGCATCTGGGGGATCAGCGCGGGCGGCAGCGAGACCCCGGCCGTCGCCGGCGACTGGCTGTTCCTGCTGACGGAAAACCAGCGCCTCGCCGCGATCCATGTCGCTGACGGCGCCGTCGCGTGGGTGACCGAACTGCCGGCCTATGGCGATCCGAAGCGGCACAAGCAGCCGATTTCGTGGCATGGCCCGCTCGCCGCCGGCGCCGGCCTGGTCCTGACCGGTTCCGACAAGCGGATGATCGTGGTCGATGCCGCGACGGGCCGGCTGACCACTCCGCTCGCCGCCGGCCTCGCGCTCGACGGAGAGGCCGATCTCGCCCCGATCGCCGCCGCGGGAACGCTGTTCGCGCTGACCCGCAACGCGGTGCTGACCGCCTATCGATGACCACCTCCCCTGCCCGCACCCCGCGGGTCGCGATCTGCGGGCGGCCGAATGTCGGCAAATCCACCCTGTTCAACCGGTTGGCGGGCAAGCGTATCGCGCTCGTCGCCGACGAGCCGGGGGTCACGCGCGACCGCAAGGAAGCCTGGGGCGAGCTTGCCGGGGTGAAGGTGCAGCTGATCGACACCGCGGGGCTTGAGGAAGCGCCGCCGGACACGCTGCCGGGCCGGATGCGCGCCTCGACCGGGACGGCGGTGGACGAGGCGGATCTCGTGCTGTTCGTGTTCGACGCCCGCGCCGGCCTGCTGCCGGAGGACCGGCATTTCGCCGCCTGGCTGCGCCGGGCGGGCAAGCCGGTGATTGTCGTCGCCAACAAGGCGGAGGGGCGCGGCGGCAGCAACGCGGCGCTGGAGGCCTATGAACTCGGCCTCGGCGAGCCGGTGCCGGTATCCGCCGAGCATAACGAGGGCGTGTCCGACCTGATCGACCGCATCATCGAGGCGCTGCCCGAGACGGACGAGGCGGAGGATGAGGATGGCGAACGGCCGATGCACCTCGCCATCGTCGGGCGGCCGAATGCCGGAAAGTCGACCCTGATGAACCGGCTGCTGGGCGAGCAGCGGGTGATCACCGGCCCGGAACCCGGCCTGACCCGCGATGCGATCGCCGCCGAACTGACCGATTCGGCCGGGCGGCGCTACCGGCTGTTCGACACCGCCGGGCTGCGCCGGCGCGCGCGGGTCGAGGCGGGGCTGGAGAAACTCTCCACCTCGTCGACGATCGAGGCGCTGAAATTCGCCGATACGGTGGTGCTCGCGGTCGATGCGCATGAGGGGCTGCACGACCAGGATTTCACCATTGCCCGGCTGATCGAGCGCGAGGGCCGCGCCTGCGTCATCGCGCTGACCAAGTGGGACCTGGTGGAAGACCGCGACCGCACCCGCCGCGCCATTCTCGAACGGCTGGAACACTCGCTCTCGCAGATGAAGGGGATCACGCTGGTGCCGCTCTCGGGCGAGACCGGCGAGGGTGTCAAGAAACTGCTGCCGGCGGTGCGCGAGGCGGACCGCATCTGGAACACGCGGGTCACCACCTCCGCACTCAACCGCTGGTTCGAGGGCGCGCTGGAACGCTTCCCGCCGCCGCTGGTCGAGGGGCGCCGGCTCAAGCTGCGCTATATCACCCAGGTCAAGGCGCGGCCGCCCAGCTTCGCGGTGTTCGGCACCAGGGCGGAACTCACGCCCGACAGCTACCAGCGCTACCTCGTCAATTCGCTGCGCGAGCGGTTCGGCCTCGAAGGCACGCCGATCCGCCTCGCGTTGCGCGGCACCAAGAACCCCTACGCCGACGAGTAACCGGGCCGGCGCATGCCGCTAGTGTCCGAAATCTGAAATTCACCCACGAATTTCAGGCGCAGGACACCAGTGCATCATCCGATCCAACAGGATCGGAAAATTGCCCTAATACTGGCCGTTCGGGTAGCCATTGCCCTGATCATACGGGGTTCCCTGATAGGGGCCGCCCTGGTTGCCGTTCTGATACTGGTATTGGCCGCCCTGCTGATACGATCCGCCGGGATAGCCGTTGCCGTAATAGCCGCCTTGCTGCTGGTCGGGGTACCGGTTCATGTCGCGCCGGTCCTCGGGGCGACGGCCGGAATTGTAGTACTGGCGATCGTATCCGCCCTGGCCATATCCCGGTTGGCCGTTGCGGTAATAGCCGGGCGGCGGCGGCGGCGGCGGGGACGGGGTTGTCAGCGCGCCGCCCGCGGCCCCCACGGCACCACCGATCAGCGCGCCGGTCGCCGGGCTGCCGCCGGTCGCGGCACCGATCGCGGCACCGGCGCCGGCGCCGATCGCGGCGCCGCCGAGAGCGCGCTGGCCCGGATCATAGGGATTGGTGCAACCGGCGAGCGCCAGCGCCGAGGCGATCACCGCCACGCCAAGGCCGGCACGCCGGAGCGCGCGGGTCGAAAGGATCTGTTGCATGCTGTGGTCCTCCATTCGTACGCACCATCCGGATAGCCGGGCAACATGGCCCGGCCATGGTCGAAATATGGCGATTATGGAGCAGACGGCGCGACCGGCGCGCCGTGGCGGCGGAATTCGATCGGGATGACGAACTGCATCCGGGCCGGCGCGCCCGCTGGCCGGCGCTTCAGGATCGCCTTGCGGATCATGGCCAGCGCGGCCTCGTCCAGCCGGGGATTGCCGGCGGATCGCACGACCCAGGCGCTCGTCACATGCCCGGCCGGATCGATGGTGAACCCGTAGAAACCGACATGGGTGACGCCCTTCTGCCGCAGCAGGGCATGCGCCTCGCGGTCGAGCGCGGCGCGGGTCCTGGCGTCGATAGGGTGCTGCGCCGGCGCGGCAAACGCCCCGGCCGCGAGCAGCAGGGCAAGGCCGCCGGCGGCGGCAAGACGGGCGAAGGGCCGGAACCGCCGATCCATCGCCCGGATGCCTTACAGCGCGCCGCCGCGCCGGCCGATGGCGCCGCCGAGGCGCAGGCGCAGGGCGTTCAGCTTGATGAACCCCGCCGCGTCCTGCTGGTTGTAGGCGCCCTCGTCATCCTCGAAGGTGACCATCCGCGCCGAGTAGAGCGAGTTGGGGCTTTCGCGGCCTGCGACGATCACGTTGCCCTTGTAGAGCTTCAGGCGCACCCGGCCGGTGACGGAGTTCTGGCTGGCGTCGATCAGCGCCTGCAGCATCCGCCGCTCCGGGCTGAACCAGAAGCCGTTGTAGATCAGCTCGGCATAGCGCGGCATAAGGCTGTCCTTCAGATGCGCCGCCTCGCGGTCGAGCGTGATGCTCTCGATGGCGCGATGCGCCGCGAGCAGGATCGTGCCGCCCGGCGTTTCGTAGACGCCGCGCGACTTCATGCCGACGAAACGGTTCTCGACGAGGTCGAGCCGGCCGATGCCATTGTCGCGGCCAAGCTCGTTGAGCCTGGTCAGCAGCGTGGCCGGCGAAAGCGCCACGCCGTTCAGGGCCACCGCGTCGCCCTGCGCGAAATCGATGCTGATTTCCGTCACCACGTCCGGCGCCGCCTCGGGGCTGATGGTGCGCTGGTAGACGATCTCGTCCGGCGCCTGCGCGGGGTCTTCGAGGATCTTGCCCTCGGAGGAGGAGTGCAGCAGGTTGGCATCGACCGAGAAGGGCGCCTCGCCGCGCTTGTCCTTGGCGATGGGGATCTGGTGCGCCTCGGCGAATTCGAGCAGCTTGGTGCGGCTCGTCAGGTTCCACTCGCGCCAGGGGGCGACGACCTTCACATCCGGCTTCAGCGCGTAATAGGCCAGTTCGAAGCGGACCTGGTCGTTGCCCTTGCCGGTCGCGCCATGCGCCACGGCGTCCGCGCCAACCGCCTCGGCGATCTCGATCTGCCGCTGCGCGATCAGCGGCCGGGCGATCGAGGTGCCCAGCAGGTACTGGCCCTCGTAGAGCGCATTGGCGCGGAACATCGGGAAGACGAAATCCTTCACGAAGGTTTCGCGCAGGTCCTCGACGAAGATTTCCTTGACGCCGAACATCTCGGCCTTGCGCCGCGCCGGCTCAAGTTCCTCGCCCTGGCCGAGATCGGCGGTGAAGGTGACGACCTCCGCCCCGCGCTCGGTCTGCAGCCAGCGTAGAATGACACTCGTATCGAGCCCGCCCGAATAGGCCAGCACAACTTTCTTCACGCTGTTTTCAGCCATCGTTCTCTGTCCCGGTTCTGCCTCACGCGCGGCCTATCAGCCGGATCGCGGCGGGGCAAGAGCCGGCGCGGCGGATCAGGTCGCCGTGGTGCCTGAGGCCGCCGCCGGCTTCGGCCCGATCAGCTTGCGCAGCTGCGCGATCGTCGCCGGCGTGTTCCAGTCACCCGCCCCCTGGAGGGAGGCGACCATCTGCCCCTTGCGGTCGACGATCACGGTGAAGGGAATCCCGTTCACGTCGAACGCATCGAGCGCGCTCGAACTCGGGTCGAGCAGGATCGGCACGCCGGTGATGTGGTGCTTCGCGTAATAGGGGCGCACCGCCTTGATCCCCTGGCTGTCCACGGAGATCGGCAGCACGCGGATGCCATCGCCCCGGATCCGCGGATTGAGGGCGACCAGCGTGGGCAGTTCGGCGCGGCAGGGCGGGCACCAGGTCGCCCATAAATTCACCACCAGCCCCTCGCCGCGGAAATGGGCCAGCGTCAGCCGCCGGCCGAACGCATCGAGGAAGTGGAAGTCCGGCAGCGGCTGCGGCACGGTCACGTCGAGATTGGGGGCGACATCCGGCAGCTCCATCGCCTCGGCGGATTTGCCGATCCCGGCGAGCGAAGTTAAGTCAGGCAGCACAAGACCCGCACCCAGAGCCGCGAACTGCCGCCGAGAAAGCCCGAAACGCATGACCGCCGATACCTCTTCCAAACCGAATATGACGAATTCTGGTGCCGATCAGGCCGGAACGCAACCATCCCGCCTGCAATGGGGCGGACGATTTGCCGCCGGTCCCGCATCCGTGATGCAGGCGATCAATGCCTCGATCGGGTTCGATCAGCGGCTCTGGCGGGAGGATATCGAAGGCAGCCTCGCCCATGCCGGCATGCTCGCCGCGATGGGAATCATCTCCGCCGAGGACGAGGCGGCGATCCGCGCCGGACTCGCCGAGATCGCCGAGGCGATCGCCGAGGGGTCGTTCACCTTCGATCCCGCGCTCGAGGACATCCACACCAATATCGAGGCCTGGCTGGTCGCGCGCATCGGCGAGGCCGGGCGCCGGCTGCACACCGCGCGCAGCCGCAACGACCAGGTGGCGACCGATTTCCGCCTCTGGGTGCGCAACGCGATCGACAGTCTCGACGGCCAGGTGCGCGAGCTGATGCGCGCGCTCGCCGACCGCGCGGCCGAACACGCGGCCACCATCATGCCTGGCTTCACCCATCTGCAGACCGCCCAGCCGGTGACGCTCGGGCATCACCTGCTCGCCTATGTCGAGATGCTGTCGCGCGACCGCGGCCGCCTCGCCGATGCGCGCCGGCGGCTGAACGAATGCCCGCTCGGCGCGGCCGCCCTCGCCGGCACCACCTTCCCGATCGACCGCAGCATGACCGCCGCCGCCCTCGGCTTCGACCGGCCGACCGCGAATTCGCTCGATTCGGTCTCGGACCGCGACTTCGCGCTTGAATTCCTCTCCGCCCTCTCCATCCTCGCGATGCATCTTTCGCGTTTCGCCGAGGAGATCATCATCTGGACCAGCGCGCCCTATCGCTTCATCCGGCTGTCCGACGCCTATACCACCGGCTCGTCGATCATGCCGCAGAAGCGCAACCCGGACGCCGCCGAACTCGCCCGCGCCAAGGCCGGGCGAATCTTCGGGGCGCTCACCGGCCTGCTCGCGGTGATGAAGGGACTGCCGCTCGCCTATGCGAAGGACATGCAGGAGGACAAGGAGCCGGTGTTCGACGCCGCCGATGCCGCCGAACTCTGCCTCGCCGCGATGACCGGCATGGTGCGCGACATGATGCCGGACGTGCTGCGGATGCGATCCGTGGCCGGCGCCGATTTCTCGACCGCGACCGATCTTGCAGACTACCTCGTGCGCGATCTCGGCCTGCCCTTCCGCACCGCCCATCACGTCACCGGCCGGATCGTGAGCGAGGCCGAGTCGCGCGGGCTCGAGCTCGTCGCCCTGCCGCTCTCGGTCATGCAGGAGGTCGAGCCGCGGATCACCGAGGCGGTGTATGATGTGCTGACCATCGAGGCCTCGGTCGCCGCCCGCCGCACCCTCGGCGGCACCGCGCCCGACAATGTCGCCCGCGCCGCCGCGCGCTGGCAGGAGACGCTGGCATGACCCGCTCGCTGCTGCTCGTCCTGCTCGCCTGCGCCGCTCTCGCCGCCTGCGGCCGGGCCGGCGCGCCCTCGCCGCCCGGCCCGGCGAGCCAGGTGATCTACCCGCATCAATATCCCTCCGAATGATGAACGCCCTCACCCGCGACCAGGCCTGGCACCGTCTCGTCGCCGCCCGGCCGAACCTTTCGTTCCACGCGATGGACGGGCTGTGCCTCGATGACGTGCCGCTCGCGTCCATCGCCGCCGCCCACGGCACGCCCACCTGGGTCTACAGCGCCGCGACGATCGAGGGGCGGCTCGCCGCCCTGCGCGCGGCCTTCGCCGGCGAGGGGCTGGCGCCGGCGATCCGCTACGCCGTGAAGGCGAACGACCACCTCGCGATCCTCGGCCTGGTGCGGGCCGGCGGCGCCGGGGCGGACGTGACCAGTGCCGGCGAATTCGCCCGCGCCGAGGCCGCCGGGATCGCGCCGGGGGCGATGGTGTTTTCCGGTGTGGGCAAGCGGGAGGACGAGCTGCGCCGCGCGCTCGCCGCCGGCATCGGCCAGCTCAATGTCGAAAGCGCCGAGGAGCTGGAGATGATCTCCGGCATCGCCGTGGCGATGGGGGTTGCCGCACCGGTCGCGCTGCGGGTGAACCCGGATGTCGCCGCCGGCGGGCACGACAAGATCAGCACCGGCCGCAAGGGCGACAAGTTCGGCATCGGCTTCGATGACGCGGGCGCGCTGTATCGCCATGCCGCGGCGCTGCCGGGCATCGAGGCGGTCGGGTTTTCCACCCATATCGGCAGCCAGATCTTCGCGCCCGCCGCCTTCGAGGCGGCTTACCGGCGGGTGCTCGGCCTGATCGGGGCGCTGCGCGGCGAGGGGCTCGCGGTGCGCCGCCTCGACCTCGGCGGCGGCTTCGGCATTCCCTATGACGATGGCACCGCCTTCCCCTTCGCGGCGCAGGCGGCGATGGTCCGCCGCGTGCTCGGCGGCCACGATCTGGAGCTGATCGTCGAACCCGGCCGCTGGCTCGTCGGCCCGGCCGGCGTGCTGCTCGCCCGCGTGACGCTCGTCAAGCGCGCCGGAGCGGAACGGTTCGTCGTGCTCGATGCCGGGATGAACGACCTGATTCGCCCGGCGCTCTATGGCGCGCGGCACGGCATCGTCCCGGTCGGCGCCGCCGATGCCGCGGGCGCCCCGGCGCCGGCCGAGGTGGTCGGTCCGGTCTGCGAGAGCAGCGACCGTTTCGGCACCCACGACCTGCCAGAACTTGCCCCCGGCGCGCTGGTCGCGCTGCTCGATGCCGGGGCCTATGGCGCGACGATGAGCAGCACCTATAACGGCCGCCCCTTCGCCGCCCAGGTGATGATCGCCGACGGCGCGCCGCAGCTGATCCGCCGGCGCCAGACGCTGGATGAACTCTGGCGCGACGAGATCGTGCCGCCGCGCCGGTAATGCCGGCGGCGCGCCTCGCCCGGCTGCGGCGGCGGGCGCGCCGCGTGCTGGCGATCGAGGCCGTCGCCATTGCCGCGATGCTGCCCGCTTGCGTGATCGCGGTGTTCCTCATCGTCGGCCTCGCCGGATTCGGCGGCTGGAAGGCGGATCTCGCCGGCCTGATCGCCCTTGCCTTCGCGCTCCGCCACGCGATCCGGCGCTATCGCCCGCCCGCGCCCGAGGCCGCCGACCGCCGCATCGAGCGCGATTCCCGCTTGCCGCACCGCCCGCTCGCCGCCCTTGGCGACGAACCGGCGCTGGCCGGCGCGATGCCGCTCTGGGATGCGCACCGCGCCCGGCTCGACCGTTCGCTCGCCACCGCAAGGGTCGGCCTGCCGCGGCCGGATTTCGCGGCGCATGATCCGTTCGCGCTGCGCTTCCTGCTCCTGCTCGGCCTGATCGCCGCGTGGATCGCCGCCGGATCGCAGGCCGGGCCACGGCTTGCGGCCAGTGTCGATTTCACCTCGCCCTTCGCCCGCCCCGGCCTTGGCGTGCAGGCCTGGATCACCCCGCCGCGCTGGGCCGGAACCACGCCGCGCCTGATCGGCGCCGGAACCGGCAAGGTCCGCGCGCTCGCGGGCTCGACCCTGTCGGTCGTCGTCACCGGCGCGGGCAGCGCCGCGCCAGCCGCGCGGATCGCCGGCAAGGCGCTCGATTTCACGAATATCGCGACCGGCAGCTTCCGCGCCCGCCTCCGGCTCGACCATACGGCGACGCTGACGATCGGGCCGTTCTGGAACCGCATCGCGCGGTACCGGATCACGGTGATCGAGCCGACCCCGCCGCGGATCGGCTTCGCCGCCCCACCCGGGCCGGCCGGTGATGGGCAGCATGTGGCCCTCGCCTGGCGCGGCACCAGCCGCTACGGCCTCACCGCCCTCGGCCTCGACATGGCGCCCGTGGATGCGCCGGGCGCGGTGCCCGACCATGCCGCCCTGCCAGCGCCCCCCGCGCACGCGGCCTCATTCGCCGGCAGCGCCCGGCTTGATCTGCTCGCCAGCCCACTCGCCGGCATGATGGTGGACGGCACGCTGGCCGCCGTGAACCGCGACGGCCAGACCGGCACCTCCTCGCCCGCGCGGTTCCAACTCCCCGCCCCCGCCCTGCACAATCAGGTCGCGCGGGCGATCGAGGTCCTCCGGCACGACCTCGCGCTCGGCACGCCGGGGCGCACGGTGCTCGCGGCGCGACTCCGCGCGCTCGCCGCGGCGCCGCCGGGTCCGCTTACGCCCGGCACGCGGAAGGCACTCGCGCGCTTCGCCGCCGGCTTCGGGCCGGCAACGCCGGATTACGCCCAGGCCCAGGCCAGCCTCTGGATGCTCGTCCAGCGCGCCGAACTCGGCGCGACCTACAAGGCGGTGCAGAAATTTGATGAAGCCGCCCAGGCACTGCGCCAGGCGCTGAAGCGCGGCCTCGCCGGCCATCCGGCCGACCGGCAGACAATCGAACGGCTGATATCGGGCCTCGACCGCGCCATGCAGGCAAGGCAGGGCGCGCACGGCACGCCGGACGCCCGCGCCGCCGCGCGGAGGAGCGCCATCGACCGTCTGGCCCACCGGATCGAGAACGAACTGGCGGCGGGCGAAACGGCCCGGGCCCGCCAGGACCTGGCGAAACTCCGGCAGATGCTCGACCGGATGCAGAACCCGAGCGCCCGTTCGGAGTCGCAGGCGGCGCAGCGGCAGCAGGAGGCGGCGCGTCATCTCGCCTCCATCATGCGCCAGGAGGCGCGGCTGATGGACCAGACGGCGCAGCGGGCAACGATGCCCAGGTTCGGCAACCAGGCGGCAATTCCAGAGTCGAGTCCGTCGGCGGGGCTGGCCGGGCGGCAGGATGCGCTGCGCCGCCAGCTTTCATCCGCCGCCAGAGCCATGGCGGGCGCGGGACTGCCGGGGCAGGCGCAACTCGGTCATGGCCAGCAGGCGATGGCGAGCGCCGGGAACGCGCTCCGCGCGGGCGACATGCGGGCCGGGCTGTCCGGCGAGCGGGCAGCGATCGCGGCGCTGCAACAGGCACAGAACGCCCTCGCGACGATGCCCGGCAAGGCGGCGATGCCGGGCGGCGGGCCTTCGGGCCTCGGCCAGCATGCCGCCGGCGGCGCGGGCGAGTTCGGCAACCAGAACGACAGCACGGTCAGCATCGGCAAGGCCGGCGCGCATTCCGACGCCAGGCGGATTCAGGGCGAACTGATCCGGCGCGACGCCGCGCCCGGCCTGCCGCCCGAAGCGCATCGCTATTACGGCAGGCTGCTCGGCGGCGAATGACGCCCTGCCCCGACCGGAGGCGGGAGGGGCGGAGCGCCAAAGGCCGCTTCCGGCCGGTCAGTCCTTTCGGGGCAGGCGGCGGGAACTCCCGGTCTCGCCATGCGCGGCGACCAGTTCCTCGTATTGCTGCGGCGGCAGGTAGTCGGCGAGGATCTTCATTGGCGGCCCGTCGGCGCGGATCTGCCCGCCATCGAGCCAGAGCAGCCGGTTGCACCACTCCACGAGGATCGAGGCGCTGTGACTGGCGAGGACAAGCACCTCCGCATGGCGCACCATGCCCTCGACGCGGTCCTTCGCCTTTTCCATGAAGGCGGCGTCGCCGGCGAGGATCCATTCGTCCATCAGCAGGATCTCGGGGGGAAACGCCGTCGCCATCGCGAAGGCGAGGCGCACCACCATGCCCGAGGAATAGTTGCGCACCGGCAGGTCGAGGAACTGGGCGAGTTCGGAGAAATCCTCGACATCCGCCTCGAGCCGGTCGATTTCGGGACGCGCGAGGCCGAGATACTGGCCGCGCAGGCGGATGTTCTCGCGCCCGGTGAGGTCGGGGTTCATCCCCTGGCCGGGATCGAGCAGCGAGGTCAGCCGCCCTTCCATCGAAAGCGACCCGACCGTCGGCTGGTAGATGCCGGAAAGCGCGCGCAGCAGCGTGGTCTTGCCCGAGCCGTTCGAGCCGATCAGGCCGAGCCGGTCTCCCGACCTCAGCGAGAAGGAGATGTTGCGCAGCGCCTGCACGACCGGCCGGCTGCGCTGGTCCCGCGCGAAACGCGACGAGGCATGGCCGATCAGGGTCTTCTTCAGCGACCGGCTTTCCGCGTGATAGAGCGGAAAGTCGACGGAAATGTTGAACGCGGTCAGATGGGTCATGGCTTACACCCAGTATGCCACGCGGCCGCGCATGCGGGCGAAGCCGACCGCGGCGAGCAGGACCAGCAGGGCGGACACGAACACGGCCTCGAGGCCGATCTGCAGGCTGATCGGCGTGCCAAGCAGCGGCGCCCTGAGAATTTCGAGGATCGGGTAGAAGGGGTTGAACTCGATGAGCAGCTTGCCGAGCGGATGGCTGTTCAGCACCTTCGCATACCAGATCACCGGCGTGATGAAGAAGGCGATCTGCATGACCGACAGGATGATCTGCGGCAGGTCGCGGAAGCGGGCGCAGAGCGCGCCCATCAGCAGCGAGATCGCGACGGCGTCGATCATCCACAAGGCGAGCGCCGGGATGGCGAGCAGCGAATACAGGCTCTGATGCACGTCCATGATCGCGAAGACGACGACGATGACGATCAGGTTATGGGCGAGCACGATCGTGTTGCGCACCACGTTGCGCGCCGCATGCACGACGAAGGGCATCCGCGTGCCCTTGATCAGCGTGTCGCTCTGGGAGAAGCAGGTGCTGCCCTCGGAGATCAGGGTGTTGAGATACGTCCAGAGCACCATCGAGATGGCGAGATACGGCAGGTAGGTGTGGATGTCGGTGCGGAAGAGCACGCCGTAGAGAAAGGCCATTGCCGCCACCTGGACGCCGGTGGAGATGGTCAGCCAGAACGGCCCCAGCGCCGAGCCGCGATAGCGGAGCTTGATGTCGTAGAAGGCGAGCGTCCAGATCAGGCGCCAGAGCTTTGCTCCCTCGACCAGATCGGTCGAAGCCAGTCGCACGCGCTGGCCCCAGCCGCGATCGGCCGACAGGGTGAAATGCGATTGTTTGCGAAACGTGCTCAGCGCCGGCGCGGCCGGTGTCGTGTCGTTCATGTCGAAATCACTGCTCCTGCCGACAGGGGGCGCGATGGCCCGGGCCGGCCGTGAATATCCGAATCAGCGGATGCCTGATAGCCCGCCAGAAAGCATATAGTGTCAAATCCGATTAAGAATCAGATACATATCATTCATCTCCCTGAGGTTTGATCCCCGGAGCCCAGGCCGCGTCGTGGCCTGGCTGGGGTGGGAGGATTCGAACCTCCGCATGGCGGAATCAAAATCCGCTGCCTTACCGCTTGGCTACACCCCATTCGACCCGGTTGATATGGCGTCGGCGCCCGCTCGGCAAGCCCCGTCATGAGCGGAGTTCGTGCCGGCCCGCGCATCAGGGCCATGTTCATCGCGCGGCAGTTCGGTTACATCGGGGCCGTTGTCACGGGGAGCATCGCACATGAACCTGATCGCCGCACGCCTGAACCGCATCAGCCCGAGCCAGACGATCGCCATTTCGACCAAGGCGCGCCAGCTCAAGGCCGAGGGCCGCGACATCATCAGCCTCTCCGCCGGCGAGCCTGATTTCGACACGCCGGACCACATCAAGCGCGCCGCCATCGCCGCGATAGAGGCGGGCGAGACCAAGTATACCGACGTCGCCGGCACCATGGCGCTGCGCAAGGCCGTTGCCGCGAAATTCAAGCGCGACAACGGGATCGACTACACGCCGCAGGAGATCATCGTCTCGACCGGCGGCAAGCAGGTCATCTTCAACGCCATGCTCGCCACCGTCGAGGCCGGCGACGAGGTGATCATCCCGACGCCGTGCTGGGTCAGCTATCCGGACATCGTCCAGCTCGCCGAGGGCAAGCCGGTCTTCGTCCCCTGCAGCCAGAACAACGGCTTCAAGCTGCGCGCAGAGGATCTCGAGGCGGCGATCACGCCGAAGACCAAGTGGCTGATGCTGAACTCGCCCTCGAACCCGACCGGGGCGGCCTATTCGGCGGAAGACCTCCGCCCGATCTGCGACGTGCTGCTGCGCCACCCCGACATCTGGGTGTTCACCGACGACATCTACGAGAAGCTCGTCTATGACGGCTTTGCTCCGGCCACCATCGTCGGCGTCGAGCCGAAGCTGCGCGAGCGCACGGTGACGATGAACGGCTGCTCCAAGGCCTATGCGATGACCGGCTGGCGAATCGGCTTCTGCGGCGCGCCGGTCCAGCTCATCAAGGCGATGGACAAGCTGCAGAGCCAGTCGACCTCGAACACCTCCTCGGTCAGCCAGGCCGCGGCCCTCGCCGCGCTGGAAGGCCCGGAGGACGCGATCGACGTGATGCGCGCCGCCTATCGCGAGCGGCGGGATCTCGTGGTCGCGATGCTCAACGAGGCGCCGGGCATCACCTGCTCGAAGCCCGAGGGCGCGTTCTACGTCTTCCCCTCGATCGCCGGCTGCCTCGGCAAGACCTCGGCGGGCGGAACAAAAATCGTCGATGACGAGGCCTTCGTCACGGCGCTGCTGGAAGAGCAGGGAGTCGCGGCCGTGCATGGCAGCGCCTTCATCTATCCCGGCTATTTCCGGGTCAGCTACGCGACCTCGACCGAGGCGCTGCGCGACGCCTGCACCCGCATCCAGACCTTCTGCCAGGGGCTGCGCTGAACCGCGGCTTCCGCCTCTCCCGACCGCCCCACGGTTTTTCAGGCCCGCGCGATGCAGATCGCGCGGGCCTTTGCGTCGA
This sequence comes from Acidiphilium sp. JA12-A1, assembly GCF_000724705.2. NCBI lineage: Bacteria > Pseudomonadati > Pseudomonadota > Alphaproteobacteria > Acetobacterales > Acidocellaceae > Acidiphilium > Acidiphilium sp. JA12-A1. The sequence continues at coordinate 39,571 of NZ_JFHO01000032.1, read as the reverse complement.
TTCGGCATTGTGCGGCCACCCGCTTGCCGGGCCGGCGCCATAAGTCTAGCATAAGAACAAACAACGAACACATAAGACCGTCCGGGCCCGACTCGGCGCAAGAGATTTTTTTGGATTAACTTGATCTAGTGGCGATTGCGCGATGCCTACCCAATATGTTGTTATGTGCTTCGCCGAAACGACGGGAGCCCCCACTGCAATGAACGCGATCAACCGACCCGAACCCGCATTGCTCGACACCGATGTGCAGATCCGTGGGGGTTATCAGATCAGGATCGACCGCTCGCGCGATTCGCTGCTCACCGAATTCGGCCGCGCGACGCTGAACGACCGCTATCTGATGCCGGGCGAAAGCTATCAGGACCTGTTCGCCCGCGTCGCCTCCTATTATGGCGACGACGCCGAGCACGCCCAGCGGCTCTACGACTACATCAGCAAGCTCTGGTTCATGCCGGCGACCCCGGTGCTGTCGAACGGCGGCACCAAGCGCGGCCTGCCGATCTCCTGCTTCCTCAACGAGGCGTCGGACAGCCTGGAAGGCATCGTCGATCTCTGGAACGAGAATGTCTGGCTCGCCTCCAAGGGCGGCGGCATCGGCTCCTATTGGGGCAACCTGCGCTCGATCGGCGAGAAGGTCGGCCAGAACGGCAAGACCTCGGGCGTCGTTCCCTTCATCCGGGTGATGGACAGCCTGACGCTGGCGATCAGCCAGGGCTCGCTGCGCCGTGGTTCGGCCGCCGTCTACCTGCCGATTTCCCATCCGGAGGTCGAGGAATTCATCGAGATCCGCCGCCCCACCGGCGGCGATCCGAACCGCAAGGCGCTCAACCTGCATCACGGCATCCTGGTCTCCGACGCGTTCATGCGCGCCGTGGAGGCGGACGAGATGTGGGCCCTCACCTCGCCCAAGGACGGCGCGCATGTCCGCTCCGTCTCCGCCCGCTCGCTCTGGATCCGCATCCTGACCGCCAGGATCGAGACCGGCGAGCCCTACATCATCTTCGCCGACCACGTGAACAACGCGCGGCCCGAGCACCACAAGCTCGCCGGCCTCGAGGTAAAGACCTCCAATCTCTGCGCCGAGATCACCCTGCCCACCGGCCTTGATCATCACGGCCAACAGCGCACCGCCGTCTGCTGCCTGTCATCGATCAATCTCGAGACATGGCTCGAATGGCACGACAATCCGCAGTTCATCGAGGACGTCATGCGCTTCCTCGACAATGTCTTGCAGGATTTCATCGATAACGCGCCGGACTCGATGGCCCGCGCCAAATACGCCGCGATGCGCGAGCGCTCGGTCGGCCTCGGCGTGATGGGGTTCCACTCGCTGCTGCAGTCGCTCAACATTCCGTTCGAGAGCGCGATGGCGAAGGCGTGGAACATCCGCATCTTCCGGCATATCCGCGCCGGCGCCGATGCCGCCTCGCGCAAGCTCGCCGAGGAACGCGGCCCCTGCCCCGACGCCGCCGAATACGGCGTGATGGAGCGCTTCTCGCACAAGATGGCGATCGCGCCGACCGCCTCGATCTCGATCATCGCCGGCAATTCGAGCCCCGGCATCGAGCCGATCGCCGCCAATGTCTTCCTGCAGAAAACCCTGTCCGGCAGTTTCTCGGTGCGCAACCGCCACCTGCAGCAGCTCCTCGCCGCCAAGGGCCGCGACGATGAGGAAACCTGGTCGAACATCACCGTCAGCAAGGGCTCGGTACAGCATCTCGATTTTCTCACCGACGACGAGAAGGCCGTCTTCAAGACCGCCTTCGAACTCGACCAGCGCTGGGTGATCGAACACGCCGCCGACCGCACGCCGTATATCTGCCAGAGCCAGTCGATCAACGTTTTCCTGCCGGCAAATGTCCACAAGCGGGATCTGCACCAGATCCATTTCCAGGCATGGAAGAAGGGCGTGAAGTCGCTCTATTACTGCCGCTCTCTCTCGATCCAGCGCGCTGACACGGTGAGCGAGAAGGTGCAGCGCCACGAGCACGGCGACGCCGCCAACCGCACCGCGCCGGCCCCGGCACCGCTGGTTGCCGCCGCCGCAAGCACGACCAATTACGAGGAATGCCTGGCCTGCCAGTAGTCCGGCCGCCGCATTCCCACGTCTTTCCGAGGATCTGCCTGAATGTCCGTCACCACCGCCGATACCGCCGCGCCCATCCCGGTCGAAACCCCCGCGCATTTCGACCTGCTCACGGAAAACCCGGTCTACAAGCCGTTCCGCTACCCCTGGGCCTACGAGGCATGGCTGACCCAGCAGCGCGTCCACTGGCTGCCGGAGGAAGTTCCCCTCGCGGACGACGTGAAGGACTGGCACCGCAACCTCACCCCCGGCGAGCGCAACCTGCTCACCCAGATCTTCCGCTTCTTCACCCAGGCGGATGTCGAGGTGAACAACTGCTACATGAAGCACTACAGCCAGGTGTTCAAACCGACGGAAGTGCTGATGATGCTGTCGGCCTTCTCGAACATCGAGACGATCCACATCGCCGCCTATTCGCACCTGCTCGACACGATCGGCATGCCGGAAGTCGAATACTCGGCCTTCCTCAAATACAAGGAGATGAAGGACAAGTATGACTACATGCAGGAATTCAGCGTCGACTCGAAGCACGAGATCGCCAAGACGCTGGCCGCTTTCGGCGCCTTCACCGAAGGGCTGCAGCTCTTCGCCTCCTTCGCGATCCTGCTGAACTTCCCGCGCTTCAACAAGATGAAGGGGATGGGCCAGATCGTCTCCTGGTCGGTGCGCGACGAGAGCCTGCACTGCAACTCGGTGATCAAGCTGTTCCGTACCTTCGTCGCCGAGAACCCGGAAATCTGGACCGAGGAACTGCGGCGCGAGATCTATCTCTGCTGCGCCACCATCGTCGATCACGAGGATGCCTTCATCGACCTCGCCTTCGAGTTCGGCGCCGTCGAGGGGCTGACCGCCGAAGAGGTGAAGCGCTACATCCGCTATATCGCGGATCGCCGTCTGCTCCAGCTCGGACTCAACCCGCTCTTCCATGTCGACAAGAATCCGCTTCCCTGGCTCGACGAGATGCTCAACGCCGTCGAGCACACGAACTTCTTCGAGAACCGCGCGACCGAATACAGCAAGGCCTCGACGGCCGGCTCCTGGGACGAGGCATGGTCATGATGAAATCGTGTTCGGGACATTCGGGCAGACAGACGGGCCGAACCGGAACACTCTCCCCCTGACATGAAAAAATCTCCCGGTGAGGCATGTCCTCACCCGGTTTCTATCGACCGCCCCGTCGGATGGTCCGATCTCAAGGCCAATTCGATGTTGTCTCATGCATCACGACCGTCCGCCGAAGGGGCGAAACCGAGCGCCGGCCACGGCCATGGGCGCAGCGCCGATTCAGGCGCAGCCTACCTTGTCGAGACGCCCACGCTGTCCGAAAGGCTGGTGCCGGGTGAGGGATTTGAACCCCCGACCTTCGGTTTACAAAACCGCTGCACTACCGCTGTGCTAACCCGGCGTTCTGTCTGAATAGCCGTGTTTTGCCGGGTTCAGGCTTCCGGTCAAGTGCCCTTCTGTGGCCAGCCGGCGGGCTTCGGAGGCTGAAGATTATTGCTTCAGTATTGCATGCGGCACGAAAAGCGACCACGGACAGAAGCCCTCGCCAAATGCCAGATCATGAACACCTGAAATCCGGAAGACGCAGATTTTCACCACGTCTGAAGTGATCCGTGGGCTTCATGGACATCTTGAACATGACATTGCCGAAGCCTTTTCCCGACCGGACGCTCATCGACGGAATTCTCGACTTCCGTGATTTCGACGGCATAACACGCCACGAACGCGCGGACGGGATCGATTATTTCATCAACGCGTTCTGGACGTCCGGCCAGCGCCAGGCCCACGCGATCCACGAGATTTCCTACCGGGCCTGCTTCAAGCCACAGCTTCCGGCCTTCTTCATTTCCCGCCTCACCGCCCCGGGCGATCTCGTGTTCGACCCCTTCATGGGCCGTGGCACAACGCTGGTGCAGGCGGCGCTGATGCAGCGCCGGGCCGCCGGCAACGACATCAATCCGCTTGCCGCGCTGATGTGCCGCCCCCGGCTGCGGCCGATCGATCTGCATAATATCGCCGATTCGCTGCGCAGCGTGGACTGGGCGCTCGGGAAAATCCGTCGCGACGACCTGCTGGCCTTCTACCATCCCGTGACCCTCGCCCGCCTCGAGGCGCTGCGGGACTGGCTCGCCGAACGCGCCCCGCTGGGCGCCGCGCGGCCCGATCCGGTCGCCGACTGGATTCGCATGGTCGCGATCAACCGGCTCACCGGCCACTCCCCCGGCTTCTTCTCCGGCCGCTCGATGCCGCCCAACCAGGCCGTGTCCGTCACGGCGCAGCGTCGGATCAACGAAAGGCTCGGCCTCGCCCCACCCGAGCGCGACATCGCCGCCCTCATCCTCCGGAAATCGAAATCCCTGCTGCGCGACGGCACCGTTCCCGCCTGTGGCGCGCCTCGCCTGCACACCGGTCCGGCCTGGCATGTTCCGGGCCTGGCCGCGCGCTCGGTCGCCCTGGTCGTCACCTCGCCGCCGTTTCTCGATGTCGTGGACTATGCGGCCGACAACTGGCTGCGCTGCTGGTTCGCCGGGATCGATCCCGGCGCGGTCGCAATCGACCTGCACCGGAGCGAAGCCGCCTGGACGGAAATGGTGCGCCGCGTGCTTGCCGAACTGGCCCGGCTCGTGCGGCCGGGCGGCCATGTCGCCTTCGAGGTGGGCGAGGTGCGGCGCGGCCGGGTGCTGCTCGAAAAGCGCGTCTGGCAAGCGGCGGATGGCCTGCCCTTTCAACGGCTTGGCGTGCTGGTCAACCTTCAGACCTTCACCAAGACCTCGAATTGCTGGGGCGTCAGCAACGGCACGCGGGGAACCAATTCCAACCGGATCGTCATGCTCCGCCGGCTCTGAACGGCCCGCCTCAGCCCGCGATCGTCCCGTAGAGCGCCGGCCGCCGGTCGGCCAGCAACGGATCGCGGCGGCGCACTTCGGCGAGGTGTCCGGGATCGATCCGCGCCATCAGTCGCGTCGGGCCGGCGCCCGCTTTGGCCAGCACCGCGCCGTCCGGCCCGCAGATCGAGGAATGGCCGATATAGTCGATCCCCGGCTCGCCGCCGCAATGATTGGCATAGGCGATGTAGACCTGGTTTTCATAGGCCCGGGCGGGGATCAGCGAATCCGCCACAACGTAATAGGGCGGCATCAGCGCCGTGGGCACCAGGATCAGGTCGGCTCCCGCCAGCGCCATCATCCGCGCCGTCTCGGGGAATTCGATGTCATAGCAGATCGCGAGGCCCAGGCTCAGCCCCCGCCAGGCGACAACCGGAAATCCATCCCCCCGTAGCGCGAACATCCCGCGGTCGAGATCCCCGAACAGGTGCACCTTTCGATAGATCAGCCGCGCGCCGCCGGCCTCGTCGATCAGGATCGCGCTGTTCGCGACCCCGTCGCCCACACGCTCGGGGAAGCCGAAACAGAGCGCGATGCCGACCTCGGCCGCGAGTGCCCTCGCCCGGCCGATTTGCTCCCCTTCCGGATCCAGCGCCAGCTCCCGCGCACGCGCCGCGCCGAGATTGTATCCGGTCAGGAACAGTTCCGGGAGCACCAGAAGATCCGCGCCGCCGGCGGCGGCGGCCCGCGCCTCCTCGTCGAGCAGGGTGTGCCCCGCTTCGGGATCGGCGAAACGGCCCTCGGTCTGGCAGATGGCAATGTTCACGGTCATGCAACAGGGATAGGCCCGCCGCGCCGCCGAGGCAATTGTCCATCGTTCGGGCGGCGCGGGCAGGCCCTTTGGGCCGCGGCCTATATCGGCGCCAGCACGAGGTGGTCGCCACGGCGGGCGATCGCACCCATCCGCGCGCCCTGGGAACCGGAGGCCATCACGATGTCCCCCGGCGCGATCAGGTCGGCGGCCGGGCCGAAGAACCCGTCATCCTCAAGGACGGAAAGCGCCTCGTTGCCTGCGCGATAGTGCCAGAGGGTGAAGCCGTTGGCGTAGGCGAGGACGGAAAGGTTGCGCAGGGTCAAAGTCATTTCATGTCTCCTTCTGAAAGCGGGCTCGGATCTTTCCGGCGGTTCCGGAATTTTTTTCCTGTTCGCCGGTCATTCTCCAATTCTGTTTCGCATCTGGACTCAGCGGTTCTGACGGGGCGAAGATCATCGCGGCAGCTCCATGAGAACGAAACAAGAACATACTAACCAGAGGTTGTATCCACCGCAAGCGTTAACTCATGGTTTTCCTTAATTTTTTCTTTCAAAGACCCATAAATCCGTTAAGAACAAGACAATGCAGCACGAAGATATCTGGCGGGCGATTGACGCGCTGGCGGCGCAACGGGGGCTGTCGGCTTCCGCCCTTGCCCGCAGCGCCGGGCTCGACCCCACCAGCTTCAATCCCTCGAAGCGCCGCACGCCGGATGGCCGGCTGCGCTGGCCCTCGACCGAGAGCATCGCCAAGATTCTCTCGGCCAGCAGCATCGGCATCGAGGCCTTCGCCGCCCTGGTCGGCGGCAGAAGCACGACGCCGGCCGGCACCAGCCGCCCGCGCCGGCCGGCGGTGCGCACCGTGCCGCTGGCCAGCCTCGCGCAGGCCGGCCAGGGCGGGTTCTTCGACGAGGGCGGCAACCCGACCGGCGGCGGCTGGGACCGCATCGCCCTGCCCGTCGGCGATGCCGGGATCGCCGGCGATCCGCACGCCTTCGCGCTCACCATCCAGGGCGATTCGATGGACCCCGTCTATCGCGATGGCGACATCATCGTGGTCTCGCCCGCGTCCCCCGTGCGCACCGGCGACCGTGTCGTCATCCGTACCGCCGGCGGCGAGGTGATGGCCCGGCAGTTGCTGCGCCGCACCGTCTCCCGGGTCGATCTCGGCTGCTTCAATCCCGCCTACCCGCCCCGCGGCTTCATGACCGAGGAGATCGGCGCCCTTCACCGCATCGTCTGGGCCAGCCAGTAGGAACCGCTCTTCCCGCCGGCGCGGCGGGGCTGTAAGGAGACCGTCATGCGGTTGCCGACGCGCCATCTCCTGGGAATCGAAGGTCTCCACCCGCGCGACATTTCCGCCCTGCTCGACCTCGCCGAGAGCTACGTGCTGCTCAACCGGTCGGGCAAGACGCGGCGGGACGTGCTGCGCGGCCGGACCCTGATCAACCTGTTCTTCGAGGATTCCACCCGCACCCGCACGAGCTTCGAGCTCGCCGGCAAGCGGCTCGGCGCCGATGTGATCAACATGTCGGTCTCGACCTCCTCGGTCTCCAAGGGCGAGACCCTGCTCGACACCGCGGCGACGCTGAACGCGATGAACTGCGACCTGCTGGTGGTCCGCCACAAGGCCTCCGGCGCGCCCGCCCTGCTCGCCCAGAAGGTGGATGCGGCGGTGATCAACGCCGGCGACGGCATGCACGAGCACCCGACCCAGGCGCTGCTCGACGCGCTGACGATCCGCCGCAACAAGGGCACGCTCGCGGGCCTCACCGTCGCCATCTGCGGCGACATCGCGCATTCCCGCGTCGCCCGCTCGAACCTGCTGCTGCTCACCGCGATGGGCAGCCGGGTGCGCGTGGTCGGCCCGCCGACGCTGATCCCCTCCGGCATCGACCAGTTCGGCGCCACCGTCTTCCATGACATGCGCGAGGGCCTGCGCGACGCCGATATCGTGATGGCGCTGCGGTTGCAGACCGAGCGGATGAGCGCCGGGCTGATCCCCAGCGCCCGTGAGTTTTTCACCTTCTACGGGCTCGACGCCGCCAAGCTCGCGATGGCGAAGCCGGACGCGCTGGTGATGCATCCCGGCCCGATGAATCGCGGCGTCGAGATCGACAGCCAGGTCGCCGACGACGCCACCCGCTCGGTGATCCGCGAGCAGGTGGAGATGGGCGTCGCCATCCGCATGGCGGTGCTCGACGTGCTGGCCCGGACGGCGCTCGCCCATGCATGACACGCCCCCCGACACGCTGATCCGCGGCGCGCGGATCGTCGATCCCGCCACCGGCCACGACGCGGTGGGCGACCTGCTGGTCCGCGACGGCGTCATCGCCGATTTCGGCGCCGGTCTCGGCCGGCCGGACGGCGCGGTGATGATCGATGCCGCCGAGCAGATCCTCTGCCCCGGCCTGGTCGATGCCCGCGCCTCGCTCGGCGAGCCCGGCTACGAATACCGCGAGACCATCGCCACCGCCGCCGAGGCGGCCAATGCCGCCGGCATCACCACCATCGCCGTGCTGCCGGACAATATCCCCGCGACCGACGACCCGGCGCTGGTCCGCGCCCTGGCCGGCGCCGGGGCTGCGACCGGGCGGCTCACCATCGCCCCCTACGGCGCGGCGACGCGCGGCTGCAAGGGCGAGATGATCGCCGAATACGGCCTGCTGCGCGCGGCCGGCGCGGTCGCCTTCTCCGATGGCGCGCGGGCGATCGGCCCGGCCGGGCTGATGCGCCGCGCCCTGTCCTATGCGCGCGGCTTCGGCGCCATGATCGTCCAGCATCCCGAGGAGCCGAGCCTCGCCGCCGGCGGTGCGGCGACCGCCGGGGCGCGGGCGACGCTGATGGGCCTGCCCGGAATCCCGGCCTGCGCCGAGGCGATGATGGTCGCCCGCGACATCCGTCTCGCCGAACTCACCGGCGGCGCGGTGCATTTCGCCCATGTCTCGACCGGCGAGGCGCTCGACCTGATCCGTGGCGCGAAACGCCGGGGCCTCGCGATCACCTGCGACACCGCGCCGCCCTATTTCGACCTCAACGAGAACGCGATCGGCGATTTCCGCACCTATGCGAAGCTCTCGCCGCCGCTGCGCAGCGAGGCCGACCGCCTCGCCGTCTGCGCCGCTTTGGCCGATGGCACGATCGACGCCGTGGTCTCCGACCACCAGCCGCGCGACGCCGACGACAAGCGCCTGCCCTTCGCCGAGGCCGCGCCCGGCGGCGCCGGCCTCGCCACGCTGCTCGCGATCACGCTGGCGCAGGTGCAGTCCGGCGGGCTCGGGCTGATCGCCGCCCTCTCCCTGCTGACCGACCGTCCGGCCCGGCTGTTCGGGCTGGATGCCGGGCGCATCGCCCGTGGTGCGCCGGCCGATCTCTGCCTCTTCGCCCCCGAGCGCCCCTGGCGGATCGAGGCCGGCGCCCTGCCCGGCAAGGCGCAGAACACGCCCTTCGACGGACGGCCGGTCGAGGGTGTGGTCACCGGCACGTGGAAGGCCGGGCGGCGGGTGCACGGATGATCGCGCCCTACGCCCTGCTCGGCTACCTGCTCGGCTCCATCCCGTTCGGCCTGCTGCTCACCCGTGCGGCCGGGCTCGGCGATGTGCGGCGGATCGGCTCGGGCAATATCGGTGCGACCAACGTGCTGCGCACCGGGCGCAAGAGCCTCGCCGCGCTGACCCTGCTGCTCGATGGCGGCAAGGGCGCCGTCGCCGTGCTGCTCGCCCGCCATGCCGGCAGCGCCGCCGCCGATCTCGCCGCGCTGTTCGCGGTGATCGGCCATCTCTACCCGGTCTGGCTCGGCTTTCGCGGCGGCAAGGGGGTGGCGACCGGCCTCGGCGTGCTGCTCGCCCTCGCCTTTCCGGTCGGCGCCGCCTGCTGCCTGATCTGGCTTGCCATGGCGTTCTGGCGGAAGATTTCCTCCCTCGCCGCGCTGACCGCCTTTGCCGCCGCCCCGCTGCTCGCCCTGCTCGCCGGGCGCGGCCATGCGGCGCTCGTCGCCCTCGCCATCGCCGCCCTCGTCGTCTTCAAGCACCGGGCCAACATCGCGCGGCTGCGCGCCGGCACCGAGCCGAGGATCAGGCTCTCGGCGTGAGCGACAAGGCCACCCTTCTGCGCCTGATCCGCACGGAGGGAGTGGGGCCCCGGACCTTCCGCCGCCTGCGCGAGCGCTTCGCCAGCCCCGGGGAGGCTCTGGACGCGCTGCCCGCCCTCGCCCGCCAGGTCGGACGGCGGGGCAACCTGCGGATTCCCCCGCCGGCCGAAATCCGTCGCGAGCTCGACCGGCACGAGGCGCTCGGCGCCCGCCTGATCTTCCTCGGCGATGCCGACTATCCGCCGCTGCTCGCCCTGCTGCCGGACGCGCCGCCGGTCATCGCGGTGAAGGGCGATGTCGCCCTGCTCCATCGGCCGGTGGTCGCCGTGGTCGGCGCGCGCAACGCCTCCGCCAACGGACGGCGGATCGCCGCGGACATCGCCGGCGAGCTCGCCGCCGCCGGCCATCCGGTGGTTTCCGGCCTCGCCCGCGGGATCGACGCGGCGGCGCACGAGGCGGCGCTGCGCGAGGGCACCACCATCGCCGCCATCCCCGGCGGGCTCGACGTGGTCTATCCGCCCGAGCACCGCGACCTGCAGGCCCGCATCGCCGAGGCCGGCGCGGTGGTGGCCGAGGCGCCGCCCGGCACCGCCCCGCTCGCCCGGCATTTCCCCAAGCGCAACCGCATCATCGCCGGGCTTGCCCTCGGCGTCGTCGTCATCGAGGCGGCGCTGCGCTCCGGCAGCCTGCTGACCGCCCGCTACGCGCTGGACTATGGCCGCGAGCTCTTTGCCGTGCCCGGCTCGCCGCTCGACCCACGCGCCCGCGGCGGCAATGACCTGATCCGCCAGGGCGCCTGGCTCGCCGAATCCGCCGCCGACATCCTCGCCAACCTGCCCGACCGGCCCGGCGCGCTGTTCCCCGACGCGCGAATCGCCGCCCCGCCACCCGGCCTCGGCGAGCCGCCCGACGCGGCGCCGGAGACCGGCGACGAACTCGACCGCGCCCGAAGCGAAATCCCCCGGCTGCTTTCCGCCAGCCCGGTCAGTGTTGACGAACTGGCAAGGCACTGCCAGTTCTCCACATCGGCCTTGACCGCCGTGCTGACCGAGCTCGAACTTGCCGGCCGGATCGAAACCCTGCCGGGCAACCGGGTCTGTCTGCTCTCCGAGTGCTGAACGGGATACCGCGCTTACATGAATGCCATCGTCGTCGTTGAATCCCCCGCCAAGGCCAAGACGATCAACAAGTATCTCGGCGACGGATTCACCGTTCTCGCCTCCTTCGGCCATGTCCGCGACCTGCCGCCGAAGGACGGCTCGGTCCGCCCGGACGAGGATTTCGCGATGTCCTGGGAGGAGGACGCCCGCGGCGACCGCCAGGTCGCGGCCATCGCCAAGGCGCTGAAAGGGGCGGACACGCTCTACCTCGCCACCGACCCCGACCGCGAGGGCGAGGCGATCTCCTGGCATGTCCGCGCCATGCTCGAGGCGCGCAACGTGCTCAAGGGCAAGCAGGTCCGCCGCATCACCTTCAACGAGATCACCAAATCGGCGGTGCAGGCCGCCCTCCGCGCCCCGCGCGACCTCGACACCCCGCTGATCGAGGCCTATCTCGCCCGCCGCGCGCTCGACTATCTGGTCGGCTTCACCCTCTCGCCGGTGCTCTGGCGCAAGCTGCCCGGCAGCAAGAGCGCCGGACGCGTGCAGTCGGTCGCGCTGCGGCTGATCTGCGAGCGCGAGGCCGAAATCGAGCTGTTCCGCCCGCGCGAATACTGGACGATCGAGGCCGAGTTCCGCACCCCCGCCGGCGCGCCGTTCCGCGCCCGCCTCACCCATCTCGACGGCCGCAAGCTCGACCAGTTCGACCTCGCGGACAAGGCGGCGGCCGATGCGGCGAAGGCGGCGGTCGAGCGTGGCGCCTTCAGCGTCGTCTCGATCGAGAAGAAGCGCGTCCGCCGCAACCCGCCGCCGCCCTTCACCACCTCGACCCTGCAGCAGGACGCCTCGCGCAAGCTGCACATGACGGCGCAGGCCATCATGCGCACCGCCCAGCAGCTCTACGAGGGTGTGGAGATCGGCGGCGAGACGGTCGGCCTGATCACCTACATGCGTACCGACGGCGTGCAGATGGCGCGCGAGGCGATCACCGCCGCCCGCCAGCAGGTGAAGGACGCGTTCGGCGCGAACTACCTGCCCGCCGCCCCGCGCGAATACCAGTCGAAGGCGAAGAACGCGCAGGAGGCCCACGAGGCGATCCGCCCGACCGATTTCACCCTCACCCCCGAGCGCGCCGCCCGCCACCTCTCTCCCGAGCAGGCGCGGCTCTACGAGCTGATCTACAAGCGCGCTTTGGCCTCGCAGATGCAGTCGGCCGAGCTTGACCAGACCACGGTCGAGCTTGCCGATGCCGCCGGCAGCACCCTGCGCGCCACCGGCTCGATCCTCGCCTTCGACGGCTTCCTCAAGCTCTACCGCGAGGGGATGGACGAGGACCCGGAGGACGAAACCGCGAGGCTGCTGCCGCCGATGGCGAAATCCGACCCGCTCGCCAGCGGGCCGGTCACCGCCGAGCAGCATTTCACCCAGCCGCCGCCGCGCTATTCCGAGGCCACCCTGGTCAAGCGCATGGAAGAGCTCGGCATCGGCCGCCCCTCGACCTACGCCTCGATTCTCACCGTGCTGCGCGAGCGCAACTATGTGCGGATGGAAAACCGCCGCTTCATCCCCGAGGATCGCGGCCGGCTGGTCACCGCCTTCCTGGTCAGCTTCTTCGGCCGCTATGTCGAGACCGGCTTCACCGCCGATCTCGAGGAAAAGCTCGACGAGGTCTCCGACGGACGGCTCGACTGGCGGTCGGTGATGCGGGATTTCTGGGCCGATTTCTCCGGCGCCGTCGAGCAGATCAAGGATCTCAAGATCTCCGACGTGATCGATGCGCTGGACGAGGAGCTCGGCCCGCATTTCTTCCCCGCCCGCGAGGACGGGTCCGATCCACGCGTCTGCCAGGCCTGCGGCACCGGCCGGCTCGGCCTGCGGCTCGGCCGCTTCGGCGCCTTCATCGGCTGCTCGAACTATCCCGAATGCCAGTATACCCGCCGCCTCGCCGTCGAGGGCGGCGAGGACGAGGGCGACCAGCTGCGCGACGGCATGAAGCTGCTCGGCGAGAACGCCGAGGGCATCCCCGTCACGCTGCGGCGCGGCCCCTATGGCCTCTATGTCCAGCTCGGCGAACCGGACCCGGAGGACAAGAAGGCGAAGCCCCGCCGCGCCGCCCTGCCACGCGGCATGAGCGGCGAGACGATCACGCTGGAGCAGGCGATCGGCCTGCTCTCGCTGCCGCGCGTGATCGGCGTGCATCCGGAAACGAAACAGGAAATCCAGGCCGGCATCGGCCGGTTCGGTCCCTATGTGAAGATGGGCCCCATCTTCGCCTCGCTCGACAAGGATGACGACGTGCTCGCCGTCGGCCTCAACCGCGCGGTGATGGTGCTGGCGAAGAAGCAGGAAGGCATCCGCGATCTCGGCCCGCACCCGAAGGACGGCGAGAGCGTGACCGCGCGAAAGGGCCGCTTCGGCCCCTATGTCCAGCACGGCAAGACGGTCGCGACCCTGCCGCGCGGCAGCGAACTCGGCGCGGTGACACTGGACGAGGCGGTCGCCCTGCTCGCCGAGAAGGGCAAGACGCTGGCGCCGCGCGGCCGCAAGGGCGCAAAACCCGCAGCAAAGCCGAAGGACGCGGCGGCGCCGAAAGCCGCCAGACCGGCGAAGGCGAAAGCTGCCGCCAAGCCGAAAGCCGCCGCCGCGAAGCCGAAGGCGGCCGCCGCCAAGGCAAAACCCGCCGCCCGGAAGACCGCCCGCTCCGGCGGCTGAGCCGCCCGCTTCCTATTCCGCAGCCGGGCCGGGCCGGACGATCCGCCCGCCCGCGAGCGGCGCGGGCACGCCGGTCGTCTCCGGCAACGAGAGCGGCAGCCCGCGTAGCGCGCGCACCGCGAGAAACCCGAAACACTGCGCCTCCAGCGCATCGCCATCCCAGCCCACCGCCTCGACCGGCTCGACCGGGGCGGCGAAATGCCGACGCAGCGCGTCCATGATCGCCGCGTTGTGCCGCCCACCGCCTGCGACCAGCACGCGACGCGGCGGCGCCGGCAGCGGGGCCGCCGCAATCGCCGCCGCGGTGAAGGCGACGAGCAGCGCCGCCCCGTCCGCGGCGGACAAGCCCTCCGTCGCCGCGGCGACGCGCGCCGAGAACTGCAGCCGGTCGAGCGATTTCGGCGCCGGCCGGGCGAACCAGGGATCGTCCATCAATCGCGTCAGCCGCGCCTGATCGACCCGCCCGGCGGCAGCCAGCGCGCCGTCGGCGTCGAAGGCGGCGCCGGTATGCAGCCGCACCCAGTCATCCAGCGGGCCGTTGCCGGGGCCGGTGTCGCAGGCGAGCACCTCGCCCGTCGGGCCGAGCCAGGTGATGTTGGCGACCCCGCCGATATTGACCACCAGCAGCGGCTTCTCCAGCGCCTCGGCGAGGGCGGCGTGGAACAGCGGCGCCAGCGGCGCGCCCTGTCCGCCGGCGGCGACATCGGCGCTGCGGAAGTCATGCACCACGGGCAGCCGCGTCTTGTGCGCGAGATGCGCCGCATCGCCGATCTGCCAGGTCCGCCGCCGATCCGGGTCGTGCAGGATGGTCTGGCCGTGAAACCCCACCACATCGGCCCGGCTTGCCACCATCGCCACCGCCTCGGCATGCCGGTCCGCCAGCAGCCAGTCGAGGCTGCGCAGTTCAGGATCGTCGGGCGCGAGCCCGGGTGCTGCATCGAGTAGGGCGCGCAGCCGGGCGCGCAGTCCGTCCTCGTAGAACAGCGTGGCGGATCGCCCGGTGCCGAACACCCGCTCGCCGTCGGTCTCGATCACCGCCGCATCGACCCCATCGAGCGAGGTGCCGCTCATCAGGCCGATGGCGTGCATTCCCGCTCCCTCTTAGCGTTATGGAAACCAGTTTCGGGCATGTCTCGCTTATCCGCCCCGCGCGCGGGGTTGACAAGCAGCGGAGCAAGGAACCGGGCGTGGAACCAGACAGGACTCATGGCAGCTTCCGGCCGGTGATCGACCGGTGGACGGTCGTGCCCTGGTTCGTGCTCGGCCTCGCGGCGGTGACCTGGCTCAACCTGTTCCGCCCCGTCTTCCATCTCGCGGCGGTCATCGCCGATAGCCTCGCCCATGGCGCGCCCGTCACCGCGCGGCATCTGCACAGCGATTTCTTCGCCTTCTGGCCGGCCGGGCACATTGCCGCCACCGCCGAGGCGGCGCGGATCTACGACTCCGCGTGGTTCGCCGCCTGGTCCACCGCGCAATTCGGCCCGGGCCTGCCATCCTACATGCAGTATTTCTACCCGCCTCCGTCCCTGCTGACGACGCTGCCGCTCCTGCCCTTCGGCCCCGCCGCCGGGCTCCTGGCGTGGACATTGCTGATCTCGCTGCCCTGCATTCCCCTGCTGCGCCGCGCCGGCGCGCCGTGGCCGGTGATCGCCGCCGGGCTGCTGAGCGCCGCCTCGCTCACCGGCATTTCGATCGGCGAGTTCGGCCCGATCGCCGGCAGCGCCTTCATCGCGGCGCTGATGGCGGTCTCCCGCCGGCCGGACGTGGCAGGCGGGCTGTTCGGCCTGATCTCGCTGAAGCCCCAGGCCGGCCTGCTCGGGCCGGTCGTGCTCGTGGCGCGGGGGGAATGGCGCGGCCTTGCCGTCGGCATCGCGGTCACCGCGGCCCTCGCCGCCGCGGTCACCCTCGTCGCCGGCCCGGCGATCTGGCCGGCCTTCCTCCGGCAGGGAATGGCGGTCGCCCATGCCCATCTGATCGCGCCCTTCCCCTCGGTCTACGAAACCAGCGGCGTCTCGGTGTTCTGGATGGCCCGCAGCCTCGGTGCCCCGGTCGGCCTTGCCGGCCTCTGCCAGGGCGTCTCGGCGCTGGCGGCCTCGATCTGGTGCTGGCATGCCTGGCGCCGCAAGGAGGCCGACCCGGTGGCGCGCGCCGCGCTCACCGTCTGCCTCACGCTGCTCGTGACCCCCTATGCCTATGCCAACGACATGACGGGGCTTTCCGTCATGGTCGCCTGGCTCGCCTGGCGGCGCGGCGGCCCCGGCGTCGCCGACGCGCTGCTCTGGCTCTGGCCCGCGCTCGGCCCGGTGATCGCGCGGGTGCTGCATGTCGAGATCGCGCCGCTCGTCATCCTGCTCGGCGCCCTGCGGGCCGCCCGCGCGCCCGGCGGAATTGGCACGCCGGCCCCCGCGTGCTACCCCGCGCCGATCTGAAGACCAACGGGCCGATTGCGGCCACCCCGATCACGGCGGAACCATGCTCATGACCGATCCCGGCGATTTCCTGCACGAGGCAGAAGCGCGCGGCTACATCTTCCAGTGCACCGACACCGAGGGGCTGCGCGAGGCGATGCGCGCCGGCCCCATCGCCGGCTATATCGGCTTCGACTGCACGGCCGACAGCCTGCATGTCGGCCACATGATCCAGATCATGATGCTCCGCCTGCTGCAGAAGCACGGGCACAAGCCGGTCGCCATCCTCGGCGGCGGCACCACCCGCATCGGCGACCCCTCCTTCCGCGAGGAAGCCCGCCAGCTCCTCACCGAGGAGCAGATCGCGCTCAACATGGCCGGCATCCGCGACAACATCGCCGCCTATCTGCGCTTCGGCGAGGGCCCGTCCGACGCCATCATGGTCAACAATGCCGACTGGCTGGACACGCTCGGCTATATCGACCTGCTGCGCGAGGTCGGCGTGCATTTCAGCGTCAACCGCATGCTGTCCTTCGACTCGGTCCGCTCGCGGCTGGAACGCGAGCAGGGCCTCACCTTCCTCGAATTCAACTACTCGATCCTGCAGGCCTACGATTTCCGCGAGCTGAACCGCCGCTACGGCGTGGTGCTGCAAATGGGCGGGTCGGACCAGTGGGGCAACATCGTCCAGGGCATCGACCTCGTCCGCCGCACCGACGGCAAGCAGGTCTATGGCCTGACCGCGCCGCTGATCACCACCGCCTCGGGCGCGAAGATGGGCAAGACCGCCGCCGGCGCCGTCTGGCTCTCGGCCGCGAGGCGCAGCCCGTTCGACTACTGGCAGTTCTGGCGCAACACCGAGGATGCCGATGTCGGCCGCTTCCTCCGCCTGTTCACCGACCTGCCGCTCGACGAGATCGCCCGGCTCGAGGCGCTGCAAGGCGCCGAGATCAACGAGGCGAAGAAGATCCTCGCCACCGAGGCGACCGCGCTCTGCCACGGGCGCGCGGTGGCCGAGGAAGCCGCGGAGACCGCGCGCCGCACCTTCGAGGGCGGCGAGGCGGCGGAAACCCTGCCGGGGATCGACATTCCCACGGCCGAGCTTGAAGCCGGCATTCCCGCCTTCGCCCTGCTGGTGAAAGCCGGGCTCGCCGCCAGCAATGGCGAGGCGCGCCGGCTGATCCGCGGCGGCGGCGCGCGGCTGAACGACGCCCCGATCGCCGACGAGGCGCACACGATCACCCTCGCCGACGTGATCGACGGCGCGGCCAAGCTCTCGGCCGGCAAGAAGCACCACCGCCTGGTGCGCCCGGCATGAGCGCGCCGCCCTTCGTCACCCCCGCGCAGGAGAGCGCCGCCGCGGCGATCGCCGCCCTGCACGACGAGCTGTTCCTGTTCGATGACTGGATGGACCGCTACCAGTTCATCATCGAACTCGGCCAGTCGCTGCCCGCCTTCCCCGAGGCGCTGAAGACCGACGACCGGCTGGTGCCCGGCTGCCAGAGCCGGGTCTGGCTGGAGCCGAAGCTCGAGGGCGGCAAGCTCTATTTCGCCGGCGCGTCGGACGCCGCCATCGTCAGCGGCCTCGTCGCCATGCTGCTACAGGTCTATTCCGGCCGCACGCCCGCGGAAATCCGCGAAACACCACCGGTCTTCCTCAAGGAATGGGGGCTGATCGGCGCCCTGTCCGGCAATCGGGGCAACGGTGTCGCGGCGATGGCCGAACGCATCCAGCGCTTCGCCGCCTCATAAGTCCGGCGCGCTGCCGCCGCTGATCTCGCGCACGATATAGAGCGGCCGCTGCTTGCTCTCCTCGTAGAGCCGACCGAGATATTCGCCGATCATCCCGAGGGCGATGAGCTGCACCCCGCCGAGGAACAGGATGGCGACCAGCAGCGAGGGATAGCCCTGCACCGGGTTGCCGTAGGCCAGCTTGCGAAAGATCGTCACCGCCGCATAGACGAACGCGAAGACCGAGACGGCGAAGCCGAGATAGGACGCCAGCCGCAGCGGCGCGCTGGAAAACGAGGTCACCCCCTCCAGCGCGAAATTCCACAATTTCCAGTAATTCCACGTCGTCCGCCCGGCATGGCGCGGGGCGCGGTGATAGGTGATGGTCGCCGTGCGGAAGCCGATCCAGGCGAACAGCCCCTTCATGAACCGCCGCCGCTCCGGCAGCCGCTTCAGCGCCTCCAGCGCCGGCCGGGCGATCAGCCGGAAATCCCCGGTATCGCGCGGGATCGGCACATCGCTCAACCGGTTCATCACCCGGTAGAACATATGGGCGGTGAAGCGCTTCACCGCGCCGTCGCCCTCGCGCGAGGCGCGTGTGGCGTTCACCACATCGTAGCCCTCGCGCCATTTCGCGAGCAGCGCCGGAATCACCTCGGGCGGATCCTGCAGGTCGGCGTCGAGCGGAATCGCCACCGCGCCGCGCGCATGGTCGAGTCCCGCGGTCAACGCCGCCTCCTTGCCAAAATTGCGCGACAGGTCGATCACCCGCACCCGCCCGTCGCGCGCGGCGATGCGCTGCAGCGCCGCAAGCGTGGCATCGCGGCTGCCATCGTTCACGCAGACCAGTTCCCAGTCCTCGCCGAGACCATCGAGCACGGCGGCGAGCCGGTCGAACAGCGGGACGACATTCTCGGCCTCGTTGTGAAACGGCACCACGACGGAAACCGTCACCGGCCATCCCGTCGCTGACATGCCGCGCCTTTTTTCTGACGCAGCCCGAGTCCCGCGCCGTCTCAAATCCTGTAAAATCTGGGGAATATCCGAAAATTCAGACATTGTCCGCACGGCCCTCGTCGCTACCGGATGCTAACGGCAAAATCGGGCAGCGGCAAACTGTTTCCGCGCGGCGCCCGCTCGGTTCCATCGCCCGGCCCGCAAGGACGGGATGGCCGATCGAGGAAGCGAGCCTGCCATGAAATCATGAGCAACGCGTTAACGCGCGGAACGGTGGGTCATTATCCTGTCGCCGTCCGGCGGGGCCGCGCCGCGATGCGTTGCCTTCGCCGCGCTTGTTTGCCAAGTGAAGCGGCACCCACAACCGCCGGAGCCGCCATGACCCCGCTGATCGCCGTCCTCTTCGCCATCCTGCAAGGGGCGACCGAGTTGTTCCCCGTCTCCAGCCTCGGCCATGTGGTGATCGTCCCCGCCCTGCTGCACTGGCCCATCGACCAGGCCTCGCCCTCGTTCCTGCCCTTCGTCGTCATGCTCCATGTCGGCACCGCGACGGCGCTGCTGCTCTATTTCTGGCGCGAATGGTGGGCGATGCTCGCCGGCCTGCTCGGCCGCGGCGAACCCGGCGAGGTCGATGCCCAGCGCGGCCTGCTGCTGCGCCTCGTCGTCGCCACCCTGCCGGCCGTGGTCATCGGCTTCGCGCTGAAAAAGCCGATCCAGCATCTCTTCGCCAGCCCCGAGATTGCCGCCGCCTTCCTCATCGCCAACGGCGCGGTGCTGATCATCGGCGAACGGCTGCGCCGCCGCCGCGCCGGCAACGGCTTCGGCATCGGCCAGCTTACCCTCCGCGACTCGCTGGTGATCGGCCTGTTCCAGTGCCTCGCCTTCCTGCCCGGCCTGTCGCGCTCGGGCTCGGCGATCGTCGGCGGCCTGACCCGCGGCCTCGACCACGAGGCCGCCGCCCGCTTCGCCTTCCTGATGGCCACCCCGGTGATCGCCGGCGCCGCGGTGATCGAGGTGCCGCATCTCCTGCATCACGCCGCCGCCGCGCGCGGCATGTTCGGCACCGCCCTGCTCGCCGCCGTCGTCGCCGGCGTCGTCGCCTATCTCTCGACCGCCTTCCTGATGCGCTATTTCCGCAATCACGACCGCTGGGCGCTCGGCCCCTTCGCCGCCTATTGCGCCCTGTTCGGCGCGCTGAGCCTGATCCTGATCCCGTTCGGCGCCTGATGGCAACCGCGCGCCCCGACATCGTGCGGCTGATGGGCGCGCGCGGGGCGCGCAGCATCGCCCAGGGCGCGCTGGTGGTCGATTTCGCGCTCTACGTCACCAAACTCGGCTGGAGTGCCGCGCTTCTCGGCGTCGTCTTCGCCCTGTCGATCCTGTTCGCCGTCGCGGTGACGACGCTGGTCGGCCCGGCGAGCGACCGCTTCGGCCGCAAGCGCTTCGTCCTCGTCTACGAGGCGATCTCGGTCCTCGCCGCCCTGATCGGCCTGCTCACCCAGGCGACGCTGCCGCTCGCCTTCGCCGCGGTGATCGGCGGCTTCGGCCGCGGCGCCAACGGCTCGGCCGGCCCCTTCGCGCCGGCGGAACAGTCCTGGCTGTCCGGCCTGATCGAGAAGCGGGAGTTCGGCACCGTCCTGTCGATCAACACCGCGATCGGGTTTTTCGGCATGGGCATCGGCGCCGTGCTCGCCGGGCTGATCGGCGCGTCGCGGCCGATGTTCGTCCTGCCGCTCGCGGCCTCGCTCATCGCCACAATGCTGCTCGCCCTCACCCCCGATCCGCCGCGCGAGGCCGCAGCCCGGACGGAGGAGCACGAAGCCGTCTCGAAGGCGGAGAACAGCCTGCTCTGGAAGCTCGCCGGTCTCAACATCCTCAACGGCACCGGGATCGGCCTGTCCGGCCCGTTCATCTCCTGGTGGTTCGCCGCCCGCTATCATGCGGGGGCTTCCGCCATCGGCCCGGCGCTCGCCATCGCCTTCGCCGCCGCCGGCATCGCCGCGCTGACCACCGGGCGGCTGACCCGGCGGCTCGGCACGGTGCGCGCGGTGGTGCTGATGCGCGGCATCGGGCTGGTCAGCCTGTTCGCCCTGCCCTTCTCGCCGAGTTTCGGCGTGGCACTGGTCGTCTATGCCCTGCGCTCGGCCTTCAACCGCGGCACCGCCGGGGCGCGCCAGGCGGTCGCCCTCGGCCTCGTGCGCGGCGAGCGGCGGGGGCTTGCCGCCAGCGTCAACACGATCTCGGTGCTGCTGCCGCGCGGCATCGCCCCGGCGCTGGCCGGCGTGCTGTTCGAGTCCGGCGCCCTCGCAGCCCCGTTCCTGCTCGCCGGCCTGTTCCAGGGCGCGTATCTGGTTATCTATCCCCGCGTCTTCGGACGCCACGATCCTTCGAGGTCCGCATGATCCGTCGCCTCTGCCTGCTGCTGGCACTGCTGGTTCCATTCACCGCCCAGGCCCATGTCAATCTCGCCGCCGTGCCGATCGGGCGGATGGACCTGCCCTGGTGGCGGCACCGCTTCGAGCACACCAAGCAGGAAGCGCGCGAGCATCCGGACGCCAGGCTGGTCTGGCTCGGCGATTCGATCACCGAATACTGGCACCGCGAGGGCCCGCACCCCTACCAGCAGATCCTGCCGATCTGGCGCCACTATTACGGACGCTACGATGCGCTGAATTTCGGCCTGATCGGCGACACCACGGCGAGCGTGATCTGGCGGATCGACCATGGCGAATTCGCCGGCCTGCATCCCAGGCTCGTCGTGCTGCTGATTGGCGCCAACAATCTCGGCCGCACCCATTGGGGCGCGGACCAGACGGTGCCGGGAATCGAGGAGGTGGTGCGCGACCTGCACCGCCACGTCCCCGGCGCGCATGTGCTGCTGCTCGGCATCCTGCCCTCGATCCGCTCGGCGTGGATCAGCGCGCAGACGCGGATCATCAATGCCGATCTCGCCCGCCGCTATGCCGGTAGCCGCCTGGTGACGTTCCGCAATGTCGGCCACGTGCTGGAGGTCGATGGCCGCGCCGACCCCGCGCTCTATGTCGACCCGCGCATGCACCCGCCCGAGCCCGCCCTGCACCCCGATGCCGAGGGCATGCGCCGGATCGCCGCCGCGTTGCAGCCGACGATCACCCGCCTGATGCGCTGACCGCCCGGCTCAGAGCGCGCCCCAGGGCACGAAGGCGATCGCCAGCAGGCCCAAGACCAGCGCGGCGAGATAGCCCCAGATGGTCTTCAGGGCCCGGTTCGGGTCGATGTCGGTCATGATCCCGGCGGCGTAATAGCCAAGCCCGAACGGCGGCGCGAACAGGCCGATACCCATGGCAAGGATGACGATGATGCCATAGCGCACATCGCCGATATGCAGCGTGCGGGCGATCGGAAACAGGATCGGCCCGAACAGCACCAGGATCGGGATGCCCTCGAGAATGCTGCCGAGCACGATCATCAGGAAAATCGAGCCCAGCAGGAAACCGTAGCGCCCGCCCGGCAGGGCCAGCATCAGCCGGGTGATGTCGTCCGCGAAGCCGGACTGCGTCAGCGTCCAGCTCATCGCGGTCGCCACCGCGATGATGAACATGATCGCCCCCGACAGCCCGACCGCCTTCGCCGCGCAGTCATACAGCGCCGCCGGCCGGAATCCGCCATAGAACACGACCCCGAGCACGATCGCATAGACGGTGCCGATGGTGGCGACCTCGGTCGCGGTGGCGATGCCGTCGATCACGGCGAAGCGGATCACGAAGGGCAGCGCCAGCGCGGGCAGGCCGTGGAGGAAGCTCCGCAGGACCCGCCGCGCCGGCACACGCGGCGCCGCGGCCGCCGCATCAGCCCCCGCCCAGATGCGCGAGAGCAGCGCCAGGATGACCGCCAGCAGGATGGCCGGCATCAGCCCCGCGGCGAACAGCGCGGAAATCGAGGTTCCGGTGACCGCGCCGATGATGATCAGCACGATCGAGGGCGGTATCGTCTCCGCCATCGCGCCGCAGCACGAGACGACGGAGAGTATGTGCCCCTCGTCGATCTTCTGCCGCTTCATCTCGGGCACCACGATCGGCGCGACGGCGGCGAGATCGGCCGTCTTCGCCCCGGAGATGCCGGAGACGAGCAGGATGCCGCCGATCAGCACATAGAACAGCCCGCCCTTCACCGGGCCGATCAGCTCGGTGAGGAACCGCATCATCGCCGGCGCGAGCCGGGTGACGGTCAGCAGCCCGCCAAGCAGCACGAACAGCGGCACCGCGAGCAGGATGATCGAGGAGGTGCCCTGCTCCACCTGGCTCGCCATCACGGCGAGCGGCGCGCCCTGCGTGACCATCAGGTAGAAGGTGGTGCAGAAGCCGAAGGCGAAGGCGATCGGCACGCCGGCCAGCACGGTCGCGAACAGCATCGCGATGAAAACGAAGATCACCTCCGCCAGCGTGTCGGCGGCCAGGGCCCGGCCGGCCAGCCACGCCGCCCCGACGATGACCGCCGCACCCACTGCGCCGCGCCAGAAATCCCCGCCCCGATGCGCGAACAGGTCGCGCAGCAGATAGAGCGCGATCAGCGCGAAGCCGGCCACCAGCCCCGCCGCTTCCCAGGCGCTGGAAATACCGAGCTGCGACAGCGACGACAGTTGCTCGACCTGAAGGAAGACGAGGCTCGGCCCGATCATCGCCAGCACGGAAGCGAGCTGGATCACATCCGCCCCGGCGCGGAACCGGGCCTGCAAGCGCGCCGGCAGACTGTGCACCAGCGCCGTCATCCGCATGTGCCGGTCGTCGCGCACCGCGATCGCGGCGCCGATCATGGTGAGCCAGACGAACACCAGCCTCGCGAATTCCGTCGACCAGATGAGCGGATGGATGAACACCGTGCGCGCGATGATGCCGGCGAACAGCACCAGCACCTCCACCGCCAGCAGCACGACACCAGCGCCATCCAGTGCTGCATCGGCGATCCTCGCAACCGGGCGGCGCATCCTGCCGGACGCCATGGTTGCAGAACATGCCTGCATCGTTTCTCTCCCCCGGTCGTTCCGCACGCGCGGCGCCGTCTGTTCTTGTCGTCGCGTTTCAGCTGCCCGCATGGCGGACGGTTCGGGAGCCTCACCCAACCGTCCGCCGGCGGGTGCGGCCTTATTCCAGCGGGCCGGCCGTCTTTTCAAGCAGGCCCCACGCCTCGGCGCCGAATTTCTGCTTCCAGTGCGGATAGTATTTCTTCTTGCCGAGCACGCTGCGGAACGCCGCCTTGTCGACATCGAGAACGGTCATTCCCTTCGCCGCGAGCTTCGATTTCAGCGAGTTGCCGAGATCGGCGATATCCTGCCGCTCCGCATGCCCCGCCTTGCCGAATTCCTCGGTCACGATGTCCTGCCATTTCGCCGGCAGCCGCGCGAAGGCCGGCTTGTTGCCGATGATCAGGTAGCCGTCCCAGGCGTGCCGGGTCATGCTGAGATATTTCTGCACGTCATAGAGCTTCGCCGTGTAGATGATCGGCAGCGGATTTTCCTGGCCATCCACCACGTGATTTTCGAGCGAGGTATAGACCTCGCTGAAATCGATCGCGGTCGGCGCAGCACCAAACGCGGCGAACATGGACGAGAGGATTGGCGCCGGCGGCACGCGGATCTTGAAATTGTGCAGATCCGCCGGCGTCCTCACCGGCTTCGTGCCGGAGGTGACGTTGCGGAATCCGTTTTCCCAACTCGGCCCGATCTGGTGCATGCCGTGCGCGTCGATCTTCTTCGCGATATAGGCGCCGAGCGGACCGTCGACCGCCGCCCACACATCCTTCGGCGTGAGGAACGCATAACCGATATTGACGATGCCGGCCGCCGGAATCGTCGTTGCCAGAATGGAACTGGCCATGTTCATGATCTGGATCCCGCCGAGCCTGGTCTGCGCGATCAGCTGCTTGTCGGTGCCGAGCTGCGCCGCGGGGTAGAGCTTGATCTCGAGCCCGCCATGGGTCGCCTCGCGGATCGCCTTGATCGCCTGCGCCGCGCGGATGTTCACCGGATGGGTCGGCTCCTGGCCGGTGGCCATCTTCCAGCGAAACTGCGCCGCATCGCCCCTGCGGGTCAGGATCGCGAAGGCCGGCACGGATGCCGCCCCCGCCAGCAGCGTGCGCCGCCGGATCGTGTTATTGCTCATCGTTGTTTCCTCCTTTTGAAATGATGCAGCCATTACCTCGATGTTTTCATCTCAGAGCCACGCCCTGATCTGCCGCGCCATCGCTTCGGCCGAGATGCCGTAGCGGTCGTGCAGCGTCGGCAGCGCGCCGGCCGCGAGAAACTCGTCCGGCAGGCCGATCTGCCGGAACCGGGGCGCGATGCCGGCGCGCAGCATCCCGGCCGCCACCGCCTCGCCGAGCCCGCCGACCACCGTGTGGTTCTCGGCGACGACGACGAGACGCCCGCCCTTGCCGGCGGCGGCGAGGATCGTCTCAAGATCGAGCGGCTTGATCGTCGCCGCGTGCAGCACCTCGACGCCGATGCGGTCCGCCTCCAGCGTCTCGGCCGCCTGCAACGCGCGCATCGTGGCAAGCCCGGTCGAGATCACCAGAACATCGTTGCCTGTCCGGATCGTCTTGGCCTTCCCCAGCTCGAACGTGTAGCCATATTCGTCGAGGATCAGCGGTACGTTGCCGCGCAGCAGCCGCATGTAGACCGGCCCGTCATGCGCCGCGATCGCCGGTGTCGCCTGCGCGATCTCGTGCGCATCGGCCGGATCGACGATGGTGAGATTCGGCATGCCGCGGAAGATCGCGATGTCCTCGGTCGCCTGATGGCTCGGCCCGTAGCCGGAGGTCAGGCCCGGCAGGGCGCAGACGATCTTCACGTTGAGCCGTTCTTCGGCGATCGCCATGCAGATGAAGTCATAGGCACGGCGGGCGGCGAACACGGCATAGGTCGTCACGAAGGGCAGCGCCCCCTCGCGCGCGAGGCCGGCGGCGGCCGACATCAGCAGCTGCTCGGCCATGCCCATCTGGTAGAAACGCTCCGGATAGGCCTTCGCGAAAATGTGCAGGTCGGTATATTTCGCGAGATCTGCGGTCAGCCCGACGATCTCGGGGCGCATCTTCGCCAGCTCGACGAGCGCGTTGCCGAACGGCGCCGGCGCGGTGCGCTGGCCGGGTGCGGCGATCGAGGCGATCATCGCCGATGTGGTCAGGCGCGTCTTCGGCGCCCTGGTCTGTACGGTGCTCATCACGGGGCCTTTGCGCTGAAATTGGCGTCGAGCAGGTCGATCGCCTGCTGCCATTCCTCGGCCTCGACGCGGAGGAAGTGGTTGCGCTCGCGGGTTTCGAGGAAGGGCACGCCCTTCGCCATCTGGGTGTCGCAGATCACGATGCGCGGCGCGGCGACTTTCGCGGCGCGCGCGGCGTCGAAAGCGGCGACCACGGCGTCGATGTCGTTGCCGTCCACGCGCTGGGTATGCCAGCCGAAGGCGCGGAAGCGTTCGTGCAGCGGCTCGCGCGACGACATCGCCGAGGACGGTCCGTCCGCCTGCTGGTCATTGACATCGACGATGCCGATGAGGTTGTCGAGCTGCCAGTGCGCCGCCCCCATCACGCCTTCCCAGATCGAGCCCTCGTTCAGCTCGCCGTCGGAGAACAGCGTGTAGACGAAGGCGTCCGATTTTTTCCGCTTCAGGCCGAGCGCCATGCCGACCGCGATGCCGACGCCGTGGCCGAGCGAGCCGCCGGTGATCTCCATGCCCGGCGTGTAGGCGGCCATGCCCGACATCGGCAGGCGGCTCTCGTCGGCGCCATAGGACTCGATCTCGCTCTCGGGCAGAATCCCCGCCTCGATCAGCGCCGCGTAAAGCGCGATCGCATAATGGCCGATCGACAGCAGGAAGCGGTCGCGCCCCTCCCAGTGCACGTCGTCCGGCCGGTAGCGCAGCGCATGGAAATAGGACACCGCGAGCACATCGGCGATGCCGAGCGCCTGCGCGATATAGCCCTGCCCCTGCACTTCGCCCATCCGCAGCGCGTGCCGGCGGATGCGATAGGCCCGCTCGCGCAGCGAAACGTTCGAGCCGGCATGGGGGAAGCCGCCATTGCGGGCTTCCGGGGACAAGACCTGTTTGGTGGAAGACATGGGGCAGAATTCCCGGCGCTGTTTCTGGATCAGTGGATCAGCATGCCGCCATTGACGTCGATCACCGCGCCCGTGACATAGGCGGAGAGATCGGAGGCGAGGAACAGGAAGATCCGCGCCACGTCCTCGGCGGTTCCGAGCCGGCCGATCGGAATCCCCTTCAGGATCTCGGCGCGCATCTCGTCGGTCAGCTTGCCGCCGGTGATCTCGGTCTGGATCAGCCCGGGCGTCACCGAATTCACGCGGATGCCGGCGGGGCCGAACTCGCGCGCCATCGCCTTGGCGAGGCCGAGCACGCCGGCCTTAGCCGCCGAATAGTGCGGCCCGCCGAAAATCCCGCCGCCGCGCTGCGCCGAAACCGACGACATGCACGCGATCGAGCCGCTGCCACGCGCGCTCATATGCGGCAGAAACGCCTGGCTGAGATGGAACACGCCGGTGAGGTTGACGTCGATCACCCGCTCCCAGTTCCGCGCCTCGATCTCCAGCAGCCGCAACGGTTCGGTGATGCCGGCATTGTTGATCAGGATGTCGGCCTGGCCGAACGCGCCGATCACCCGGCGCGCCGCCTCATCGCAGGCCGCGCGGTCGGTGACGTCGCAGGCCACGCCGAGATGCCCGGCGCCGAGCGACGCCGCCGCCTCGTCGGAAGCCTCCTGATCGAGATCGAGAATGGCGACCCGCGCGCCATGTTCGGCGAACAGCCGTGCGGTCGCGAGGCCGATCCCCTTCTTGCTCGCGCCACCAGATATGACTGCGGTCTTGCCCTTGAGCAGCATGCGTTTCCTCCGTGTATCCGGAACGGAGAAAAGCGCCTGACGAATGAAATTTCAAAGGGATAATTTGCATGAATCGGTGAATCTGGTTCATCTGTGTTTCGCCATGCTGAACACCATTCCGCTGTCCATGCTGCGCGCCTTCGAGGCCGCCGGGCGAACCGGCTCCTTCCGCGCCGCCGCCGCCGAACTCAACCTGACGCCGAGCGCGGTGAGCCACGCGATCCGCAAGCTCGAAGACCTGCTCGGCGTCCGGCTGTTCCTGCGCCAGGCCAGGACGATCGAGATGACCACCGAGGGACAGACGCTGATGCGCCATGTCGCGGAGGCGTTCGACACGCTGCGGCGGGGCATGCAGGCCGTCTCCACCCGCGCGCCGCGCCTGTTGCGCCTGCATGTCGCGCCGAGCTTCGCGACCCAGTGGCTCGCGCCGCGGCTGCAACGCTTTCTCGCGGCGAACCCGCAGGTCGAGGTGCGCATCGCCGCGAGCACCGACTATGCCCGCTTCAGCGACGGCGCCTTCGACGCCGACATCGTCTACGCGGCGGCGCCGACCGCGCGGGTCATGCCCGGCATGGTGCGGATTTCCCTCGGCGAGGAAACCGTGACACCGCTCTGCGCGCCCGCGCTTGCGGCGCGGATCACGAGCCCGGCCGATCTGGTGCAGGAAACCCTGATCCACAGCGACAACAAGATGCTGCGCTGGCCCGACTGGTTCGCCGCCAACGGGCTGAGCACGCCGGCGCCGCACGGCCTGCGCTTCGACCGCAGCTTCCTCGCCATCAGCATGGCGGCCGACGGACTCGGCGTCGCCCTCGAATCAACCAGGCTGGCCGAACGCGAGATCGCCGGCGGCCGGCTGGTGGCCCCGCTGCGGGGACGCTCGGTCGACCTGCATTATCTCGCGCATTTCCTCGTCTATCCGCAGCCCAGCCAGGCCAATCCGCTGATCTCGCGATTTTCCGCCTGGCTGCAGCAGGAACTCGCCGCATCGCCTCACTCGAAGATATAACCGAGCCCCGGCCGCGTCCTGATGTGCCGGTCCGCGAACGTCCCGAGTTTCTGGCGGATGTTGCGGATATAGATGCGGATGTAGGTGCGGTCGGAGTCATGCACCCCGCCCCAGCCGGCACGCAGGATGTCGTCATGCGTCACCAGCTTGCCGCGATGCCGCGCCAGCGCCGCCAGGATCCGGAATTCGGTCTTGGTGAAATGGATCTCGGCGCCGTCGAGGCTGACGCTGCGGGCCGCCTCGTCGATCCGCAGCCCGTCGATCTCGATCGCCTCGGTCGGCACCCCCTGCCCGGTCGCGATCAGGCGGAAGGCGTTGCGGATGCGCGCGAGCAGCTCGCCGAGGCCGAAGGGTTTCTCGACATAGTCGTTCGCTCCGGCATCGAACGCCGCGATCTTCTGCGCCTCCTGGTCCCGCGCCGAAAGCACGATCACCGGCACATCCGAGAATTCCCGCAGCTTCACGATCACGTCCTGGCCGTCGAGATCGGGCAGGCCGAGATCGAGCAGGATCACGTCCGGCACCATCGTCGCCGCCAGCCGCAACGCCTCCGCCCCCCGCTCCGCCCGCAGCACGACATATCCCGCCGCCTCCAGCGCCGGCTTGAGGAAGCGGTGGATCTGCGGCTCGTCATCCACCACCAGCACGCGGCCGGTCTCGATCCGCTTCGCCTCGGTCATGGCACCGGCAGCTCCACGCGGATGATCGTTCCCGGCAGTCCGTCCGCCGGCAGGTCGCGCCGCGGGCTCTCGGCGGCGATCGTCCCGCCCATCGCCTCGACGAAGGCCCGCGCGATCGCCAGCCCCAGCCCCGTGCCGGGCGCCACACGGTCACCCCGCACCACCCGGAAGAAGCTGTCGAACACATGCGGCAGATCCTCGGGCGGAATTCCCACCCCCTCATCGGCGACCGACAGCACGACGCTGTCCCCCGCGCGCCGCGCGAACACCGAGATCGCCCCGCCCTCGGGCCCGTATTTCACCGCGTTCTCCAGCAGATTGACCAGCACCTGTTCCAGCAGCGCCGGATCGGCGCGCACCGTGGCCGCGTCTTCGGGAATGTTGACCGCGGTGTGGAACGCCTCCTTCACCCGCGCCACCGCGTGTTCCACCACCGGCGCAAGATCCACCTTCTCGTGCCGGGCAACGATCTCGCCCGTCTCGATCCGCGCCATCCCGGTGATGTTGGCGAGAAACCGCGTCATCCGCCCGACATCCTCGACGATGCTGGCCAGCAGGTCGCGCCGCGTCGCTTCCGGCAGCTCGCCATCCGCTTCCGCCAGCGTCTCGGCCGCGCCGCGGATCGCGGTCAGCGGCGTGCGCAGGTCGTGCGAGAGCGAGGAGAGCAGCGCCGTGCGCAGGCGCTGCGTCGACTCATGCGCCCGCGCCTCCGCCGCGCTGGTGGCCAGCCGCAGCCGTTCGGCGGCCAGCGCGGCCTGGTCGGCGAGCGCGCTGAGCGTCTGGATCACCGGCTCGGCCGGGGGGGTCTCGGGCCGCACGCCGAGCACGCCGATCGCCCCTGCCTCGGTCGCCAGCGGCTGGAACCGCCAGGCCGATGCGGGTAGCGTCGTCGTGCCCATGCCGGTGGCCACGCGATTGCGCCAGGCGAATTCCGCCGCCGCCACCGCCGCCTCGTCGAACCCGCCGGCGCGGGGCAGCCCGTCGCCCCGTGCGAGGAGCAGCACCGCCTCGCCGGCCAGCGCCCGCGCCTCCGCTTCCACCACCGCGGCCAGCCCCGCCTCGTCCGAAACCTGCGCCAGCGCGCGGCCGAACAGCGTGATCCGCCGCAGCGCCTCGATCCGCGTGCGCGCGGTCTCCGCCTCCGCCCGCACCCGCCCTGCCAGCGAGCCGGTCAGCACGCCGACGACGAGAAACGCGAACAGCGCGGTCACGTCCCGCGGGTTGGTCACCGAAAGCGTATAGATCGGCGGGAGAAAGAAGAAATTCCACAGCACGAAGCCGGTCAGCGCCGCGAAGATGCCGACGCTGCGGCCATACAGGCTCGCCATGCCGACGACGATCGCGGTGAAAACATACCCCATCGCCTCGGCCGGCAGCACGCCGCGCAAGGCGAACCCGCCGATCGTCGTCAGGATCATGATGCCGAGGCTGATACCGAAAGGCATGAGCTTCGGCGGCGGCGCGCGATGCGGCGGCGCCGGCCGGCTCGCCGCGGGATCGGGAACCACATGCAGCGCATAGGCCCGCGCGCCCCGCGCAAGCCGCGAGGCGAGGCTACGCCGCCACCGCCACCGACCACGGCCGCGCGCGATCACGATATGCGCGACGTTCTGCCGCGCCGCCGCATCGAGCAGGGCGGCGAACACATCCGCGTTCGTCGTCGTCTCCACGGTGCCGCCAAGCTGGATCGCGAGATCGAGCGCCGGTTGCACGGCCATGCCGGTCGCCGCCCGCTCGGCATGGAAGGCGAAGAACGGCGCGCGCAGCGCCTCGGCCAGCCGGGAGGCGTGCCGCACCACCTGCTCCGCCGCCTCGCCGGCCTCGACCACCGCCATCACCCGCTCCGCCGCAGGCCAGGGCCCTGCGATCGCCTGCGCGCGCATATAGGCGGCGATGTCGCGATCGACATGCTGCGCCACCCGCCGCAGCGCCATCTCGCGCAGCGCGGCGAGATTCCCCGGCCGGAAGAAGCCGCCCAGCGCCCGCCGCGCGACATCCGGCCGATAGACCAGCCCCTGCTTCAGCCGCGTCCGCAATTCCTCCGGCGGCAGGTCGATCAGCTCGATGTCGTCGGCAAGGCCGAGCACCGTGTCGGGCAGCGTTTCCGCCACCCGGATGCCGGTAATCCGCGCCACCTGGTCGTTCAGGCTTTCGAGATGCTGGACGTTCAGCGTGGTCCAGACATTGATCCCCGCCTCCAGCAGCGCCGCGACGTCCTGCCAGCGCTTGGCATGGCGCAGGCCCGGCGCGTTGGCATGCGCAAGCTCGTCGACCAGCAGCAGCGCCGGCCGCCGCTTCAGCGCGGCATCGAGATCGAATTCCTCCAGCAGCCGGCCGCGATAGGGCACGATCCGCCGCGGCAGCACCGGCAGGTCGGCGAGCTGTTCCGCCGTTTCGGCGCGCCCGTGCGTCTCGACCAGGCCGACGACGACATCCGTTCCCGTCTCGAAGCGCCGCCGCGCCGCGGCCAGCATTTCCCACGTCTTGCCGACCCCTGGGGCCGCGCCGAGGAAAATCTTGAGCTGCCCGCGCCCGTCACTGTTCGCGCGGGCGAGCAGCGCGTCCGGGTCGGGCCGGTTCTCTGGCGATGCGGATCCCATGCGGGATGATCACGCCATCTCCGGCAGGCGCGCAAGCCCCGGCGCCGGTCCCCGCCGCCTGACGCCTTCCGGCGCCCCGCCAGGGTGAGGTTCAACCTGAGTATCGATACTCACAAAAATGCTCAAACGTCCTGTTTCCACGCGCCGCGGGTAAATATACGCAGCTCGGTTAAAGCGGATGGCGCGATTCTCTCCAAGCCGCAATAATGATGTTCCAGAGCCTGGATAATAGCCGCCGGACACGTGATTTGCTGATCACCATTTTTCCGCGATTGTGCCGAGGGCGGAATCGGAACAACACACCGGCCTCGACCACGCGGGTGACCTGGTTGCGCCCGGAGCCGTTCGAACTGAAATACTCGACCCATCCGCCCGGCGAGCAGGGCCTTTGCCGAATGCGTAATCGGTGAAGAGCCCCGCGCCGGACGAGGCGGCGATCAGCCGGTTGAGGTTGCGCCGGCGGGGCGCTGCTGCGGAATGGTGGCGAATCATGATGCCTCCTTCAGGCTCTTGCTTCGCGGCTGCCTTGCAAGCTTTACCAAGGAACAAAATTCAGCCCTTGATCGACAACCAGAACGATACGATTTGATCTCGATTTATCACTCCCATGGATTGGGAAGCTCGGCGCCGTATAATTTGAAAGAAAAAAATGATAACAGTATTAAAGAAACAAGACTTATTATGATTGTCAGGATGGACACCGTCGAACAAATAAATATTTCAACAAAAATCGGCTTATATTTTGTCAAAAATAAAATTGAATATTCGATAACCATAATGGAAATAAATGGCTGAACGATCCTGAAAAGATAATCAGTAAAAAATTTTGTGTTGATATGCCTTTTCAACGAAAGCAATCTCATCAATATCGACGATGAAACAACAATCCATGGCAAAATGCTTGACTCCAGTAAATTTTTTTCTCCTATGCCAATTTTCCTATTCATCAAATAAAATATGACTATCGAAAATACCATCAACCACATGATGGCCCAGACCGTGAAAAGCCGCATCGTTATACGTGGCACAACTTCCAGCGAATGAACGTGCGGCATCTGATGTCTTTTCTTGCCCACGGCGGCTTTCCGTTTATCCGGCATCGCAGCATGAAATCCGTCATTTCTGGCTGTTTCTGGCCAAAGCGAGGTTCAGCCGCAGCACGTCGACATGCGCGGTGCCGATCACGCCGAACGCCGGCCGCACCGCGAGGCGGCGCACCAGGCGCTCGACCGTCGCCGCCGGCATTCCCCGCGCCCGCGCCACCGCGGGCGCCTGCCGCAGCGCGTTCGCCAGCGAAATGTCCGGATCGAGCCCCGACCCCGACGAGGTCGCCGCATCATCCGGCACCGGCCCCGGACCATAGGCCTTGCGATAGGCGGCGATCCGCGCGGTGACATGGGCGACGAGCGCCTTGCTGGTCGGCCCGAGATTGGACGCGCCGGATTCCGAGGCGTCATAGGGCGTGGGTATGGTCTGGCCTTTCGCATTCGTCCCCGTCAGCGCCGAGGGACGGGAATGGAACCATTGCGCCCCCCGGAAATCCTGCCCGATCAGCGCCGAGCCGACCGCCTGTCCATGAACCCGGATCAGGCTGCCATTCGCCTCGAAGGGAAAGACGAGCTGCGCCAGCCCGGTCACGGCCAGCGGTGCTGCCAGTCCGAGCAGCAGGGTGAAGAGGACGACAAGGGAAAACGCGGGGCGGAGTTCGCGCAACATGACGGTCTCGCTCGATCAGCTGAAGATGTGGAAACTGTTCAGGATCAGGTCGATCACCTTGATCCCGACGAACGGCGTGACGATGCCGCCAAGCCCGTAGATCAGCAGGTTGCGCCGCAGCAGCGCCGCCGCCCCCATCGGCCGGAAGGCAACGCCGCGCAACGCCAGCGGCACCAGCACGACGATGACCAGCGCATTGAAGATCACCGCCGAGAGAATGGCGCTTTCCGGCGAGGCCAGGGCCATGATGTTGAGGGCGCCGAGCTGCGGGTAGCTCGCTGCGAAGATCGCCGGCAGGATCGCGAA
This sequence comes from Acidiphilium sp. JA12-A1, assembly GCF_000724705.2. NCBI lineage: Bacteria > Pseudomonadati > Pseudomonadota > Alphaproteobacteria > Acetobacterales > Acidocellaceae > Acidiphilium > Acidiphilium sp. JA12-A1. The sequence goes on along the minus strand of NZ_JFHO01000032.1, from coordinate 5,667 downwards.
GTATTTCGCGATGTCGTTGGCGATCGAGAAGGTCGTCAGCGCGCCACGGGTGATCAGCAGTTGCTTGCCGATCTGCACGATCTCGATCAGCTTGGTCGGATCGCTGTCGAGATCAACCATGTTGCCCGCCTCGCGCGCCGCCTGCGTGCCGGTCTGCATCGCGACACCGACATCAGCCTGCGCCAGCGCCGGCGCGTCGTTGGTGCCGTCGCCGCACATCGCGACCAGCCGTCCCTCGGCCTGCGCCTTGCGGATATAGCCGAGCTTGTCCTCCGGCGTCGCCTGCGCGATCACGTCGTCCACACCGGCCTCGGCGGCGATCACGCTCGCTGTCACCCTGTTATCGCCGGTGACCATGACGGTGCGGATGCCGATCCGCCGCAGCGCCTCGAACCGCTCCCGGATCCCCGGCTTGACGATGTCCTTCAACTCGATGACGCCAAGCAGCGCGCCCTCCGCCATCAGGCCGAGCGGCGTGCCGCCGGCGCGCGCGATGCGGTCCACCGCCGCGCCGAAGGCGTCCGGCGCGGCGCCGCCCACGAGGTCGAGGATCGAGTCCACGGCCCCCTTGCGCCAGTGCCGCTCGCCGGCATCGATGCCAGAAAGCCTTGTGTTCGCGCTGAACTTCACGATTTCCGCCCCGTCCGGCAGCACCGGATCGACGCCGAATTCCTCCCGCGCCAGCCGCACGATCGACCGCCCCTCCGGCGTCTCGTCGCCGAGCGAGGCGCAGGCGGCGGCCTCGGCCATGCGCCGCACATCCACACCCGGCACCGGATGGAACGCAGAGGCCATGCGGTTGCCGAAGGTGACGGTCCCGGTCTTGTCGAGCAGCAGCGTGTCGACATCGCCTGCCGCCTCGACGGCGCGGCCCGAGGTCGCGATCACGTTGAAGCGCACCAGCCGGTCCATCCCGGCGATGCCGATCGCCGAGAGCAGACCGCCGATCGTGGTCGGGATCAGGCAGACGAACAGCGCCGCGAGTTCGGCGATGCCGAGCCGCGTGTGCGAATAGGCTGCGAAGCCGGGCAGCGTGACGACCACGATCACGAACACGATGGTCAGGCCGGCGAGCAGGATGTCGAGCGCGATCTCGTTGGGCGTCTTCCGCCGCGCCGCCCCCTCGACCAGGGCGATCATCCGGTCGAGAAAGCTCGAGCCCGGCTCGGACGTGACGCGGACGACCAGCCAGTCCGACACGAGCTCGGTGCCGCCCGTCACCGCCGAGCGGTCGCCGCCCGCCTCGCGGATGACGGGAGCGGACTCGCCGGTCACCGCACTTTCGTTGACGCTCGCGATACCCTCGACGATTTCCCCATCGGCGGGAACCAGGTCCCCGGCCTCGACGAGCACGAGATCCTCCCGCCGCAACTGCGGCGCCGGCACCAGGGTGAACGCGGCGCGATCCGCCGGATCATCCAGCCGCTTCGCCATCGTGTCGCTGCGCGCCCGCCGCAGGCTCTCGGCCCGCACCCGTCCGCGCCCTTCCGCGACCGCCTCGGCGAAGGTCGCGAACAGCACCGTGATCCACAGCCAGATCGCGATGACGATCGAGAAAGCCCAGGCTTGGCCTGAAACCATTTCGCGAATGCCGACGAACGTCGTCAGCAGGGCGATGATCTCGGTCACGAAGATCACCGGATTGCGGATCAGCGTCCGCGGGTTCATCTTGGCGAAGGCATCGCGTATCGCGCGGATCAGGATATCGCGATCGAACAGCCCGATCGTCTCGGCTTTGCGGGACATGTCAGCGCTCCTCAGAAGGTCTTGCCGGCGAGCAGCAGGTAATGTTCGACGATCGGGCCAAGCAGGTCGGCCGGCATGAACTGCAGCCCGACCAGGATGACGATGACACCGATCAGCAGGCCGATGAACAGAGGCCCATCGGTCGGAAACGTGCCCTCCGAATGCGGCAGCCTCGGCTTGGCGCCAAGCGATCCGGCGATCGCGAGCACTGGGATCATCACCGCGAACCGGCCGAACAGCATGGCCAGGCCCAGCCCGTAATCGAGCAGCATCGTGTTGGCCGAAAGGCCCGCAAAGGCGCTGCCGTTATTTTCGGTGGCCGAAGTCCAGCCATAGAGCATTTCGGAGAGACCGTGCGGCCCCGCATTGGCAAGCGATGCCAGCCCCGATTTGGTCAGCAGCGAGAAACCCGCTCCGGCCAGGATGAACAGGGTCTGCACCAGAATTGCTAGCATCGCGAGCTTCATCTCCCGCGCCTCGATCTTCTTGCCGAGATATTCCGGCGTCCGGCCGACCATCAGCCCCGCGACGAACACCGCGAGCAGCGCGAAGAGAACGATGCCGTAAAGCCCCGAGCCGACGCCGCCGGGTGCGATCTCACCCAGTTGCATCATGAACAGGGCCGTCAGCCCGCCGAGCGGGAGATAGCTATCGGTGAACGAATTGACCGCGCCGGTCGAGGTCCCGGTCGCCGCGATGTTGAACGTGGTCGACTGCGCCACGCCGAAGCGCACCTCCTTGCCCACCATGTTGCCGGGATGCGCCGCGAGGCCGGCATGGACGAGGATCGGATTGTTCGCCGCCTCCGCCGCATAGGCGCCCACCATGCCGCACGCGAGGATCACCGCCATCACGGCGAACAGCGCCCGCCCGTCGCGCCGCCGCCCCGCCACATGGCCGAAGGCGATCGGCAGCGCGAAACCTATGACCAGGATGAGCCAGATTTCCAGAAGGTTCGTCCAGGCCGTCGGATTTTCGAACGGATGCGCCGAGTTGGCGTTGAAGAACCCGCCGCCGTTGGTGCCCAGTTCCTTGATCGCCTCCTGCAACGCCACCGGCCCGCGGGCGATGGTCTGCATCCCGCCCGCGAGGGCATGCACATGGGCATAGGGAGCAAGCGTCATCGGCACGCCGGAGCCGATCAGGAACAGTGCGGCGACTACGGCGATCGGCAGCAGGAGATACAGGGTGATCCGGACGAGATCGACGTAGAAATTGCCGAGCGTGCGAATGCCGCCGCCCGCGAAGGCGCGCATGAGCGCCGCCGCCGCGGCAAGCCCGGCTGCCGCGGAGAGAAAATTATGCACCGCGAGGCCGAACATCTGCGCGCCATAGGAAATCTGGCTCTCGGGCGCGTAGGCCTGCCAGTTGGTATTGGTGGTGAAGGAGACTGCCGTGTTGAAGGCGAGCTTCGGACTCATGCCCCTGATGTGTTCGGGGTTGAAGGGCAGGAAATACTGGAGCCGGAGAATCGCGTAGAGCAGCAGGAAGTGGATCAGGCTGAGCAACAGCAGGCCCACCGCATAGGCGCCCCAGGCCATCTGGCGCTGGGGATCGATGCCGCAAAGGCGATAGATCGGCGCTTCGATCGCCGCGAGGAATCGCAGCTCGCCGCGATAAAGTCGGGCGAGATAGGCGCCCAGCGGAAAGGCCGCGCCGAAGACGAGGGCGAGCGCGAGGGCGATGAACCCTATTCCGTGCAAGGTCATGGGGGTTTCCGTTCGGAGACGCTATTGTTCGGGGGGATGCCGGTGAAGAACCTGGCGTGCCACCTGCCACATCCACAGGATGACGAGGACGATGGCGAGGGCACTGCCGATGCAGATCAGGGCATCGGCGATCAGGCCGGAGATGTTTGCCGCCACATGCATGGCGTTCAGAAATCCTCGGGCCGCAGGAGGGCCCAGACGAGATAGACGAGGATCAGCAGGGCGGCGATGCCGGAGAGAATGAGGTCGATCATCGATCCGGCTTTCGTCAGATCTTCTCGCAGGCGTTCACGTAGAGCAGGAAGAGGCCGAAGATCGCGAAGGCAAGAACGAGCGTAAGAAGGTCCGCCATGATGGGTCATCCCGAATGCGCCTGACGATCAGGCGACTGACTGTGTTCGGGATAATGGCTGGCAGGATCGTAAAGATTCCAGACCGAATTCCGGCTGGAATGTATAGAAAATGTATAGATCCGGGCCGCGCGGGTGGTTTTGGCCGCCCGCGCGGCGAAGGGTCAGCGGGCGAGGCCCTGTTCGATCAGGGCGATGGTGGGGGCGATGCCGTAAAGCGCGATGAAGCCGCCGAAGCGGGGGCCCTCGGTCTGGCCGAGCAGGACCTGGTAGAGGCAGCCGAACCACTCCCGCAGGCTGGCGAAGGGGTGGCGCTTGCCGACATCGTAGAGCAGGTTCTGCAGGGCCTCGGCATCGGCGTTGTCGGGGATGGATTTCAGACCGTCGGCGAGGTCGAGCAGGGCCGTGCGTTCCAGCTCGGTGGGGCTGCGATACTGTTTCGCGGGCTTGATGAAGTCCTGATAGTACCGCACCGCGAAATCGACCAGGAGGGCGAGGAAGGGGGCCGATTCCGGGGACGCTTCCGGCCGGTAGGCGCGGATGAAGCCCCAGAGCAGGTCGGGGGTTTCGGCGTTGACCACCGAGGCGAGGTTGAGAAGCATGGCGAAGGGGATCGGACTGCTGGAGGCCGTGGGGATCTCGCCGCCATGGATGAACCAGGCGGGATTGTCCTCCGCCCTGCCCTTGCCCTCGCGGAGATTGTCCTGGTTGGCGAGGTATTCGTCGGTGGCACGGGGAATCACGTCGAAATACAGGCGCTTGGCCCGCTGGGGCGAGGCGAACATGAACTGCCCGAGGCTTTCGGCCGGGGCGTAGGTCAGCCATTCCTCGACCGAGAGGCCGTTGCCCTTCGACTTGCTGATCTTCTGGCCGTGCTCGTCGAGGAAGAGTTCGTAGGTGAAGCTCTCGGGCGGCTCGCCGCCCAGGGCGCGGACGATGGCGCTGGAGAGGCGGACGGAATCGATCAGGTCCTTGCCGGACATTTCGTAGTCCACGCCGAGGGCGAACCAGCGCATCGCCCAGTCGGCCTTCCATTGCAGCTTGGCGCCGCCATCGAGGATCGAGGTTTCGTGGAGGATGCCGGTTTCGGGATCGCGCCAGGTGACGCTCGCCGCATCGACATCGACCTCGTCGATGGCGACCTGCATGACCTGGCCGGTGCGCGGGTGCAGCGGGAGGATGGGCGAGTAGGTGGCCCGGCGCTCGGGGCCGAGGGTGGGGCGGATGATGTCGCGGATGACATCGTGCTTGGCCGCCACGGCGCGGAGGGCGTCGTTGAAGCGGCCGGAGGTGTAGTATTCGGTGGAGGAGGCGAATTCGTATTCGAAGCCGAAGGAATCGAGGAAGGCTTGCAGGCGGGCGTTGTTGTGGGCGCCGAAGCTCGGGTGGGTGCCGAAGGGGTCGGGCACGCGGGTGAGCGGCTGGCCGATGAACTCGCGGAGCATGTCCTGCCGCGGGACGTTGCCGGGGACTTTGCGCAGGGCGTCCATGTCGTCGGAGAAGGCGAGGAGCTTCGAGGGCAGGCCGGTGAGCCTGGTGAAGGCGAGCCTGATCCAGGAGGTGCGGGCGACCTCCATGAAGGTGCCGATATGCGGCAGGCCGGAGGGGCCGTAGCCGGTTTCGAACAGGGCCGTGGATTTCCCCGATTTCTGCAGGCGATGGACGACGCGTTCGGCTTCGCGGAAGGGCCAGCTCGTGGGGGTATCGGCTTCGGACTTTGTCATGATTTGCGTTTAGGGTCGGCGGGCGACCGGGTCAAACGCACGGGTCGGGGGCCGGGCGCGCGGGCGCGCCGGCTTGTCAGGACCGGGGAAAGAAGCGGGTTCGGAGCGGGGGATCGGGCGGGCGGAGCCAGACGGCGC
>NZ_JFHO01000033.1:0-24074 GCF_000724705.2 Acidiphilium sp. JA12-A1 | reverse complement strand
TGTGTGATGATCTTGTCATCGAAGCCCGGAAACCGGCGCTGGCGTTTGGCGATCAGTTGCGGATCGAAGCTGCCCGCACGGTCACGGGGAACCGCAATCTCGATCTTCTCCGTGCCGGTCGACACCGACTTGCGGCCGTAGCCGTTGCGGCTGTTCTCAGCTTCCGTATCATCACTCAAATGGTAATCCATCTCCGCCCTCAGGCCCGCTCCGCCAGAGCCTTCTTCTGCGCGTTCACCAGATCACCCGAGTACAGGGCTGCCGCCGCATCATCGCCAGTCAGCAACTGATCCAGTAAGTCCTCCGGGATCGCCAGTGCTTTCCGTCATGCCATATGGGGCTTCCTTTCTACCCATTATCCCAAACACACACAAAATTCAGGATAGTGCCCGATGCCCTGGTCGACGGGCGCCGCATCCGCATCCTGTGTGTCATCGACGACTTCAGCCGGGAGTGCCTTGCGGCCGTTGTCGACAATTCGATCTCCGGGGAACGCGTGGCCCGAGAACTGGATGCGATCGCCGAACATCGTGGCTCCGCGCCCCGCTGGCTCGGCGGCTCCCATTCCTGATGTGCTACGGAGCCGAACTCACTCCAAACGCCATGCTGAAATAGCAGCGGGATCGCGGTGTCGCATGGCACTACATCGCGTCAGGAAAGCCCATGCAAACGGCTTCGTCGAGAGCTTTAATGGCCGCCGCAGGGACGAATGCCTCAACGAACATCTGTTCCGCAGTTATCGACACGCAAGAGACATCATCGAAGAATGGAGGATCGGCTACGACCTGAACAAACCACACACGAGCCTCGACGGTCTCACCCCGACCGAACTTGCAAACTTGTCCAGAGCGGACCAAAACACGAACAGCGCCAACTTATGGACGCTGACAAATTGGGGAGCAGGTCAATTCCCTAATTTATTCGACATTCGGAATCGACTCAGCTCGGTTGCCTGACCGAGGATCGAGCGATCTCCGAAGCGGACGCAGCCTGCAATAGCGGCACGACCTGCGCCCGCAGCCATGCGATTGCCGGGTCACGGTCGTTCTGCATCGACCACACCAGAGCCACTGAAGGCAGGCGAAGGTCGAGTGGAATCTCCGCGACCGTGAGGCCGAAGCGCGGCGCATAGCGTGCTGCCATTCGCGCTGGCAACGTGGCGATGACCGGTGCCTCGGCGGCAGTAGCCAGAACGGTGAGAAAATCGGACGCCGCCAGCACCACATGCAGCGCCTTGCCGGCGCGCGCCAAAGCCTCGGACAGGCAGCCCTGAATATCGTCCTTCAACGTCATCAATGCATGCGGATGCGCAATGTAGGCGGCAGCGGTCAAAGGCAACCCGGGCTGCACGAGATCCGGATTGAAACAGCAAGCAAGTGACTGTTCAAACAGCGGCGTGCCGCAATGCCGTTCCAGCTCGTAGTCGAAACAGCCGATGGCAAGATCGAGTTCACCGTTATCCAGCATGCGATGTGCGTCACCCCGCGCAACCGAGCGGGTCAGCAAGCTGATGCCCGGAGCATGGGCCTGCAAATAGGCAGTCAGCCTAGGGAGCAGTAGAATCTCCAACTCAGACGAAAAGCCAAGCCGTACTATTCGCGTTTCGGATTGCGGGTCGAAGGGCTTGCCGTCTGTCAGGGTGTTCTGAATCTGCAACAGAAGCTCGCGCAGCCGCGGCGCCAGCGCGATCGCCTTGGCAGTCGGATTCATCGCCGTGCCGACACGGACCAGAACCTCGTCATCCAGGATAAGCCGCAGCGTTGACAGCGCGTGGCTCATGGCCGGTTGACCGAGTTTCAGCCGCTGCGCCGCCCGCGTCACGCTGCGCTCGGTCATCAGGGCGTCGAAGGCGACCAGCAGGTTGAGGTCGAAGGAACGGAGATTGAAGTGATCGATAGAGCGCATGACCGAAATCGATTTGCATGATGACCCCACGGACCATAGCTTCCCGTTCATGACGCAGCAATCCTCCAACGGCGCAGAACCCCCGCTCTCCTTCCGGGTCGGCGATGCGCTCGTGACCCGTATCCCTGAACTCCGCTGGACGAATGCCGATCCTGCCCGGCTCTATCCCGATCTCGACGCCGCAGCACTGGGCGCCTATGGCAGCCAACTTTCGGCCGGCTCCTACAATCCTGATACGGGCAAGCTCGCCCAGGGCACGCATTCCTGGCTGGTGCGGCATGCCGGGCGCGTCATTCTGATCGACACCGCCACCGGCAACGACAAGCCGCGGCCCAGCGCCCCGATGCTGGACCGTCTCGACACGCCCTATCTGTCCCGCCTTGCGGCCGCCGGGGTGACGCCGGAACAGGTCGATCTCGTCCTGCTGACGCATATTCATGCCGACCATGTCGGTTGGAATACGGTGCTGCAGGATAACACCTGGCAACCGCTCTTCACCCGCGCACGACATGTCTATTCCGAAACAGAGGCGCGTTACGCCGCCGCCTTGGACGGCTTCGCGCCTGCGCCCGATCTGCCTCCAGCAGATCTCGGCCGCGCGGATCATCCGCCCATGCCGCAGGTTTATACAGATAGTCTGAAACCAGTAATCGACGCCGGCCTGGGCCAGGCCATCGCGATCGACGGCAAGGAGATTGCGGACGGCCTCTCCTTCCATCCCGCACCCGGGCACAGCATCGACCATGCCGTTATCCGCCTACGCTCTCGCGGTGAGGAAGCCTGGTTCATCGCCGATATCATGCATCATCCGCTGCAGGCGTACCGGCCCGATCTGCGGTCGGTCTACTGCGAGTTTCCCAAGACAGCAGAGCAGTCGCGCCGCGGTGTATTGGCGCAAGCCGCTGAAAGTGGTGCTCTCTGCTTTTCCGCCCATTTTGCCGAAAGCGGCGCCGGCCGTATCACGCGGAACGGCCCCGGGTTCGCCTGGAAGTTCGTAAATCCCAAGGAAAACTCTGCATCATGAGCGACCTCGCCACCGAAAACCGGCTCATCCCGAGTGATACACCGGGCATTTCCCTCCATCTCCGCCGCAAGCGCCGCACCGGCATCGCCGCATTCGGAGCAGAACGCACCCTGCTGCTCATGCATGGCGCGACGCTCCCGGCCGAAAGCCTCTATGACGTGCCGGTCGGCGAAGGCGCTTTCATGGATGTGCTGGCAGAAGCAGGCTTCGATGTCTGGGCGCTGAATGTGCGTGGCTTTGGCGGTTCGACCCGCCCCGCCGGCATGGATGGGGCGCCGGACGCAGCCCCGCCTCAAGTCTCCACCGCGGAAGCGGTACGCGACCTGGCTACTGCTGTGGATCACATCCGGGCCGCGCAGGATCTTCTTCAGTTGACTCTCATCGGCATGTCCTGGGGCGGCACGGTGACTGGCACCTACAGCGCGACTCATCCCACCAATGTCGCGAAACTCGTCCTCATCGCCCCGCAATGGCTGAGCGACGGGCCGCCGCGCATTGATCCGGGTGGCCCGGTGCCGGCCTATCGCCGTTTCGATGTCCATGCCTTCCGCAACCGCTGGCTTGAAGGCGTGCCGACCGAGCGGCAGGAGGAGATTTTGCCCAGCGCATGGTTCGCCGCCTGGGCCGAAATCATTCTGGCGAGTGATCCGGCGTCCAAGGACGGCATCATTCGCGCCCCTGCCGGCGTCATCCAGGATGTGCGGGATTATTGGTCCGTTGGCCGTCCATTCTATGAGCCGGAAGCGATCACCGCGCCTGTGCTGCTTCTGCACGGCGAATGGGATCTGGATGTGCCGCTGCCGCGCATGTCGGCCCTCTTTCAGCGCCTCACTGGTGCCCGCTATCGGCGCTGGATCGAGATCGGCGAAGCCACACATATGATGGTGATGGAACGCAACCGCTGGCAAATTCTGAGCGAAATCCTGCTTTTTCTCCGCACATTGCCTGGATAGCCGCAGCTCGCGATGCATCGCGAGTGGTCCTGAAAGCAGTGGGCTTTCGGTAGAAGCTCGAGTGCAAGGGCGTATGCAGGCCGCAGTTTGATGCCGGAATTGGCCATCCGGTTCACTGGGCGTCGTGACAGTCGTCCGCAGGCGACTAAATCTGGTGCCCGATCACACCCGGTGCCGCATGAAGGCGGAAGGTGGTCTGTCCAGGATCCGCTTGAACATTGTCGTAAAAGCCGCCGGGCTTTCGTATCCCTGATCCAGTGCGACGACCGTAACCGGTGTCCCGTCCGCGAGACGCGAGAGCGCAGCCAGGACGCAGGCCCGCTGACGCCAGTGGAGGAGAGTAGTCCCGGTTTCACGCAGGAAAAGACGGTTGAGGCTACGCCGACTCATGGCAAGGCCGCGGGCCCAGTCATCGGCCGTAATCCGGATATCAGGGGCGTGCAGGAAGCGACGGCACAGCTCCAGCAACGCGGGGGACGCAGGAAGCGGCACATGAAGGGGTAAAGCCGCGGCACGGCCGATCTCGTGCAGCAATAGTTCGAACAAAGCCCCATCCCGTTCCCCGGCTTTGTAGTCCGCAGACGCTTCCACCGCTTCGATAAGCAACTGTCGTAACAAGGGCGTCACTTGCAGCACTTCGCAGAATTGCCCGGAGCGTGGTGCGACAGGTGGATCGACATACACACTGCGCGTGCTTGCGCGCTGCATCAGGACCTGATGCGAATGGCCCGCCGGGATCCAGACCGCTTGCTGCGGCGGCACGATCCAGGTACCGTTTTCCGTGTCCACCCGCATCGTACCCACGGCGGCGTAGAGCAGCTGCGCGCGGGCATGGCAGTGCCATGATAGCAAGGTCCCGTCCGGGTAGTCTGTGCCGAAGGCCAATACCGGCCGATCGATGCCGTCGCTGCGGGCGACAGGGATCTGGCGGCTGTTCATCGTGGCGTTCCCGTTTTGGCGCATTCTCGAAAATATCTGACCTATCATCGCAAGCAGGGCAAGATTTATCTGTGTAGAGCGATCCTGTTCGAAAGCGGGAATACGGCGTGCTGACCTACCTGATTCTGACTGTCTTTGGCGTCCTCAGCGGTGTGACAACGGTGCTCTTCGGCTTTGGCGGAGGCTTTGTCATCGTCCCGCTGCTGTTCTCGATCCTCACGGTGGATCTGGGGCGGGGTACGAGCGCGAGTCCTGCCGCCATGCACGTGGCGGTTGCCACGTCGACCGCAGTAATGGTGGTCAACTCTTTCATGGCGACGATGCGACACGCACGGCTCGGCAACCTCGTCGCGGCTCAACTCTGGCCACTCGCAGGATACATCGCGATCGGCGCAGGTATCGGAGCGATGCTTGCGACCAGCGCTTCCGATGACGTCATGCGCTGGGCCTTCGTGGCCTACCTGGGCGTGACAATCCTGGATTGCCTGCTGCGGCGCGGCTTCCTGTCCAGGGCAGCAGACGACGGCCCCCTGCCGAGGATGCCGGCCCAGTTTACGGCCGTTGCCGGTATCATCATAGGCACGATTGCAACCTTTCTCGGCGTGGGGGGCAGCGTGATGACGGTTCCGATGAACCGGCGGCGGGGCATGGACATGACTCGGGCCACGGCCATGGCAACGCCGCTCACCCTGCCGGTGGCATTGGTCGGCGCGGGCATCTACATGCTGCTGCCAGCCGATGCCGTAGCGGTCTCGCAATGGCAAGTGGGGAGCGTCGATGGGCTCGCCTTCGTCGTTCTCGTGATCGGGTCCCTGCTGGGCATCCGCGCGGCAGCACCCTTCATCGGGCGGATTCCGGATGGCTGGCACGCCCGGACCTACCTGCTTCTTCTGGTCGTCGTGCTGATCGGCATGATCGTCTGATCGCCCGCGGAAGCAGGCCGTCCGCGCCGTCGTCGGCCTTTCCCTTCACGCGATCGCCGGGGCGGCACAAAATTACGCCCAGGGGCGGTCGCCGACAGACGTGGGAAAGCGCTCGCGAGAGGGAATTCTGTGCACGTGGGTGCCAGAGAGATTAAAGACCGCCCCGCTATGTCGCTGGGGATGGGCGAAGCGACGCGTTTGCGCCGCTACCAGACATAGCGCACGGCGAAACCGAGATCTTGCATGGAGCTGTTATCGCCCCACGCTCCCTCCCAATAGACGTCACCGCGCCAATGTCCGGTTCCGATCACTTTCACTCCCGCGCCTGCCGTGTAAGCTGCTGTTGCTGCCACGGTCGCCGTCTGCACCGAACTCGCGAGTTGCAGCGTCTCAACGTTACTGTAGCGGCGCTGTCCGACGCTGCCATAGCCGCCGGTTGAAACGAACGGTTCGACAGTTCCGAAAGATCGGCGCAGGACCATGCCTCCGGTTATGCCCGCGGAGATCCGGCCGAGATCCGTGGCAAGCGCCTCATAGGTCAGACCCAAGCTGCCGGCCCGAGTCTCCACCACCGTCCCGATCTGTGTATGAGCGTAGGCCGCCTCGATATCCGGAGCCAGGAAGAACAGGCCCTGCCGCAGCGCATACTGCGCCCGCATCGCTGCCACGTCATAGAGTCCAGCCCCGCCGGCACGGGCACCGATGCCGAATTCCGGCACCGAGCGCTCGAAATTGTCAGAGAGACCGCCCACCGCATTACTGAAGGATATCTGGAGATGGCGATGATGATAAATCCCATAGAGGGCGATGCCGGTCTCTGTATTGTTTACCGTGCCGTAGCGGCCACTCGTGCCCGTGAACAACGCATTCACGGCAAAGCCCGCAATCCAGACGGGCGAGATCGGAAAGCCACGTCCGACCAGCGTTCCGCCTGTGTGGAAGTCGAAGTCATTCGCGCTCCCGAAATTCCCGAGCGCATGCATCCAGACGCCCGAACGCGCCGAACCTGCACTATCGCCGCCAAGGATTGCGTCAATGTCGTCGAACAGCGCCTCGTTGATGGCGAACCGGCTCGCAACATAAGCCCGGCCGCTATCGACCAATACCGGCTGCGGGCTGAGTTCGAGATACACATCATCCGGCTGGTAAACGACGCTGGGGAGGATGTAAGGGCCGAAGCTGCCCGCGTAGCCGACCTGCGAGAAAGTCCCGGAGACCCCGCCACTCGCGTGGATAAGGTCGTACTTGCCGCCGATTGCGTAGGTGCCAGAGCCGAGATCGATACCGAGCGCGCCGGAAAGCGTCGCCCGTACGCTCGCCAGCAGCGGAGAATAGCCGGTGCCGATCGTCGGGGTCGCACGGAGCACCAGCAAGCCGCTCCCGCTCTGGATGTAGTCGCCGCCGAGTCTGACCGATTGCCTGGAGCCGGAGAGATCGAATGTCGCATTGTTCGTCACCGCGGCGGAATCGACAATTCCACCGGTTCCTGAAAGCGCAAGCGTGCCGGCATCGATCGTCGTCGCTCCGGTGTAGGTGTTCGCCCCCGTCAGCACCAGCGCTCCGCCACCCTGCTTCACGAGATCGCCGGCGGGACTCCCCGGGGTCGCGTTGGAAATCACGCTGCCGATCGTGGTGGTTTTGCCGCTGGCAATATCGAAGGTCGGATCGCCCTCGAGCACGATCGGGTCAGTTATGGCCGTCGTGCCGGTGACACTCAGTTCCGCGGGCATCGTGGCCGTACCCAGAAGCGCAAGCGTCCCCGAACCCAGAGCGCTCGCAGATGCGATCTGCAGCGTGGCGCCGGCCAGGACCTGGATGCCGCCGTTGAACGTATTCGCCCCAACGGGATCAAGGACGATGACGCCGCCGGCACTCGGATTGGACGAGATGATCAGATGCCCTGGCGTGCTGCCATTGGCATTAGAGAAGACGCCTGTGAAGATCAGTGTATGGCCGGCGGCATTCAGTGTGCCACCCTTGCCGGTGATGGTGAAGGAGGCAGCCGTGGTGGCGTTGGCGTCGCTGGTCAGGCTGCCTCCGTCGAACTCGGTGGTCAGCGACGATCCGACGTCAGATAATTGCCCGCCCTGACCGGAGATATTGGATTGGGAGAGAAGGAAGCTGATGTAGCCGTTTCCAAAATTTCCGGCGACCGAGATGGCGTTGCCGGAGCTGCCGGCGGTCGCCGAGATCAGCGTGAACCCGCTTGCTTCGTAAGAACCGCCGCCGCCACCGCCGAAGCTCAAATATCCCGAGCCGCCGCCGCCGCCCGAATAGCCGCCACCGCCGCCGCCTTCGGTGGTCCCGGCTCCGCCGCCACCATAACCGCCCGCCTCGCCGTATCGTGCAACACCGCCGGCGAGAGACGGGTAGGCGGCGCCGCCGGTCGCGAAAGAACCGCTGTTCTGCCCAGCCGTAAGAAAGCCGCCCCCGCCCCCGCCATGGTCGTAGGGGTTAGCTGCGCCGCCATCGCCGTTGCTACCCCCGGCCCCGGCGCCCGCGCCACTGCCAGAGGCACCTGAGGTCGTAACCTGTCCGCCGCCGCCGCCGCCTCGATTGGAGCCAGCGCCGCCGCCGCCGCCCGCGACCACGACCAATGTGTTGCTCGACTGGTCGAACACGAAGCTACCTCCCCCGCCGCCGCCGCCGCCATAAGTCGAGCTACTCCCGGCCCCACCCGCAATGAGGTTCAGGACCTCGCCAGCGGAAAAATCATAGTCGCCGACGATCACGGCACCGGCGCCGCCTTGCCGTGAATTGCCACCATTGCCGCCCTGGGCGCCCGCGACTGTGATCTGGTAGGTTCCCGTGATCGCGATGCGCAGGGTTTGGGCGGCGCCGGTATAGCCAAAGGTGACGCTCTGAGCCCAGGCATTACCGACAATTGGCAAGCAGGCGAGAAGGATGCCCGCCACGAGAGTCCTGCGGGATTTCGACGCGGCGAGGCGAGATGTCACAACAAGCACAATCCGGAGTTTCTGGCATGGCGGGTAAGGAAACCGCATATCCACTTTCTTGCTTGTGATTCGATGAGGCGAAAATCCGTTTCGTCGTCTTTAGGCAGCAAAGGGTTAATATTGTGAGTATCCGTTCAGGCAATGGGCCGGAAATGACGCCCAAGGCCTTGCCGAAATGGCTCAGCAATGCGGAAGCGACGTCGCGACCGCCGTGCGCAAAGACTCGGGACAACGTCTCTTGTCGCCCTCAATGAGTGGTTGGGCAGCACTTTAGGTTCTGGCCTCAACTGATCCATGAGGTGACGGCGAGGACGAGACAGATACCTGCGAGGAAGTTTCGTGCGGTTTTGTCGTAGCGTGTGGCGATGGCGCGCCAGTCCTTGAGCCTGTAGAAGGCGCGCTCGATGAGATTGCGCTTTCTGTAGGCGACGGGGTCGAAGGCCGGTATGGCGCGGCGGTTGGGCATTGGCGAGATCACTGGCCTTGTGCCCTGCCTGGTGAGGAAGGCGCGGAGGTCATCGGCGTCGTAGGCTTTGTCGGCGATCGGGTCTTCTGACGGCGGCATGGTGGGCAGAAGGGCTCGGGCGCCGCTGATATCGGACGCCTGTCCTGGCGTCAGCAGGACGGCGGCGATGCGCCCCTGCTCATCCGCGACGGTGTGGATCCTGGTCGTCCGTCCACCCCTCGACCGGCCGATCGCCTGGCTTTGCACCCCCCTTTACCGCCCGCGGCCGCGCGATGTGCCGGAACCAAAGTGCTATCCACCATGGCGATGTGCGGCGGATCCGCGCAGGCGACAAGGGCGGCAAAAATCTCCTGCCAGAGGCCACGCTCGCTCCAGCGGTTGAACCGGTTGAATACGGTGGTTCATGGCCTGTAGACATCCGGAAGCGCTCGCCATCGTGAGCCCTCGCGAAAGCGATGCAGGATGCCGCTCAGCACCCGGCGATCGTCAACCCGCGGCTTGCCGCCGAGGTCCGGTAGCAGTGGCTCGATCGCTGCCCATTGCGTGTCGTTCAGCCAGAATAGCTCCGGCATCTTCCAAGCCCTCCGAAGAGGCTTGAATCAAACGCGCCGCCGTAGTCATGCAATAGGTACAGAACCTAGTTCCGGAAGCTAAGTGGTCGTCGGCCATCGAGTGCGTACGATTTCCCGCGTAAGCTGGCGGATATGGATGAACTATCCAAGGATTATCCGAGACGTCACTCCTGACGTACTCCCACGAAATATGGCCAGCTATTGGTAGGAAGGAGTCGGACAAACTCCTTGCCTTCCGAGTTGATCGGCCAACGGACCAACCAAGCGCAGCGGCTTATCGAGCATACCATCTACAGGCTGGGCGGTCGGCACTGAGTGAGGCGCTGATTGGCCGCTTCAGGACCTCATCGCTGGCCTGCCTATGCCCGCCTTGGTCGGTACCCGCCGATCCCATGACGGCATGAGGCGTTCGCTCTCAGGTGTGGTCTGCCGGCTCCGGGGCTGCGGCATATATTTCGGCTTTCGCGGCGACGGCGGCGTGTTGCGATCCCGGCATTCCACCATGAGCCCCGGAGTCGCTGTCTGCTGCGGCGACCAACACGCGCGATTCCGGTAACTGAACATCAAATATTTTGCGCGATAAAGTTCGAATGTTGGGCATCATTCCTCATACGGTCGATCAGTACCTCAAGACCCGCGTTGCGCCAGAGGCCAGGGCGCGGATTCTCGGGCGGGCGGGTTTTCCGGACGGGCAGACCTTCCGGCTCGATACGGAATATGACGACGAGGCCTGTTGCGCGCTGGTCGATGCCATCGCCACCGAAACCGGCACGACGACCGAAACCGTGTTCGAGGAGATCGCGGCGTTCTTCCTCGACTGGGCGGAACGCACCTTCTCGGGATTTTTCAAGACGGCGCCGGACACGCGGGGCTTTCTCCTGCTGCAGCCGGAGATCCACAACAGCCTCGCCTGCGGGTTACGGACCAGCGGGCAGCGGAAAGTCGCCGACAAGTTCAGGGTCGAGGCGCTGCCGGACGGGGTGCGGATGCATTACCGCTCATCGAACCGGCTCGGCTATTTCTACTGCGCGCTCGCCCGCTGCCTCGCCGCGCGTCGGGGCGAGGTGGCTGAGATCGCATTCCTAGACGGCGATGCCGGCGCGGCGTCCGCCATCATCGAGGTGCGGCTAAAGCCGGCGCAGGCGGCCTGACACGCATGGACCAAGCCGAAGCGATTGAGCGCGCCGCGATCGAGGCGCTGTGCCAGGCGATGTGCGGCGTTGTCACCGGTGATCTGTCGGTGCGGCTGCGGACCGCGAGCTCGGACCTGACGGTCCAGAAGATGACGCTGCTCGCGAATTTCATGCTGGAGACCGCCCAGCGCGCGGTGGAGCGTAGCCGGGCCTACGCCGGCGCGCTCGACAACGTGCAGCGGATCGCGCGGCTTTCGGCCTGGCAACTGATGCTGCCTGACGAAGAGGTCGTGCCGATCGGCACCGCGGCGGGCCTGCCGGCGACAGCGGCCGCGCCGCTGCGGGGAACCGCGTGGTTTCTCGAACGCGTGAGCCCCGGCCACCGGACCGCGATGGCCGCGCTATTCCAGGGCGATGACGGCGCGCTCGAATGGCCGGCGGCAAACGGCGAGGCCTGGTTCCGTACCGAGGTCGCCTTGCTGCGCGAGGAAGGGAGGCTCGCCGGGTATCTGGTGATCACCCAGGACATCTCCGAACGGCGGTGGGCCAATGAACGCATCCGCTATCTCGCCGAGCATGACCCACTGACCGGACTCGCCAACCGCAGGCGGTTGCACGAGGAGTTGGAGGCCGCGCTCGAGACAAGCCGTCGGCAGGGGACCAAATTCGCTGTTCACGTCATCAATGTCGACCGGTTCAAGACGGTGAACGAACTGCTCGGCCATGCCGCGGGGGACCGGCTGCTGGTCGATCTCGCCGCCTGCCTGCGGCAGGAAGCGCGGGAGAGCGACCTGATCGCCCGCATCGGCGGCGACGAATTCGTCGTCCTGCAGGCGGCGATCGGTGAGGTGCGGGACGCCGGGGCCATGGCCGGAAGGCTGCTCGAGGCGGTGAGCGTGCGGCTCGCCGAGATCGGGGCACGCGCGCTGGCGGCGACGGTCTCGATCGGCATCGCGCTGGCGCCGGATGATGGCACCACAACCGAGGCCCTGCTCTCGCATGCCGACATGGCGCTCGATCAGGCAAAAGCCGCCGGGCGTAACGGCTTCGCCTTCTTCAACACCGAGATCAACGATACCCAGCTCGCGCGGCGGCGGATGGAGGCCGATCTGCGCGGCGCCTGCGAGCGGGGCGAGATATCGGTGCATTACCAGCCGCTGTTCGAGATCGCGTCCGACCAGGTGATCGGCTTCGAGGCGCTGGCGCGCTGGCGGCGGGACGGCGAGGACGTCTCGCCCGCCGCGTTCATCCCGATCGCCGAGGAGTCGGGCAGTATCGTAGAGATCGGCAGCTTCGTGCTGCGCGAGGCGTGCCGTGAGGCGGCGGGATGGCCGGCGAAGCTGCGCATCGCCGTCAATATCTCTGCATTGCAGATCCAGGGCGGCGGACTGCCGGAGCTGGTCGCCGCGGTGCTGGCGGAAGCCGGGCTGGAGGCCGGGCGACTCGAACTCGAGGTGACCGAATCGCTGCTGCTCGCGGATACCCGAACGGCGACGGAAGTGCTCGCCGAGATCCGGGCGCTGGGGGTGACGATCTCGCTCGACGACTTCGGCACCGGCTATTCCTCGCTGGCCACGCTGCGGATGTTCCCCTTCGACAAGATCAAGCTCGATCGCTCCTTCGTGAACGACCTCGGCCGGCTCGGCGAGGCAGAGGCGATCGTGCTGGCGGTGCTCGGGCTCGGCCGCGCGCTTGACGTCTCGGTGGTCGCGGAAGGGGTGGAAACCGAGGAACAGGCCGCCATGCTGCGGGCGGCGGGATGCTCGCTGCTGCAGGGCTACCTGATCGGCCGGCCGGCGCCGATTGCGCGGTTCGGCGCCGAGGTGGGGCGCGGCGGCGCGGGCGGGATGGCGCGGACGCCGGCGCCGGCCGAGGCGCCCGGTTAGGCGCCCGGGCCAGCCAAGCTGGTAGCCTTCATACCAGTATAATATCCCGGCTTTAACTGGACGCCGCATCTGCCACATCGGTCCACAGGCAAACGGGAGATCGGCCGATGCGAGTATTCGTGACGGGAGCGACGGGGTTCGTGGGCAGCGCGGTGGTGAGGGAGCTGCGGCGGGCGGGGCATGGTGTGCTCGGACTGAGCCGTTCAGCGGCAGGCGCGGCGGCGCTGGAGGCAGCTGGCGCCGAGGCGTTGCGTGGCGACCTGGAGGATCTCGCCTCTTTGCGCCAGGGCGTCGCGGCGGCGGATGGGGTGATCCATCTCGCGTTCGGGCATGATTTCACGCGATTTGCGGAAAGCTGTGCGATCGACGAACGGGCGATCGCCGTGCTTGGCGGCGCGCTGGAAGGGTCGGGGCGGACGCTGGTGGTGACATCCGGCGTCGGCCTGCTGGCGCATGGGCGGCCGGCGACCGAGCAAGACCGGCCGCAGGGGATGTTTCCGCGCGCTTCGGAGCGCGCCGCCTCCGCCTTCATCGGCAAGGGTGTGAATGTTGCTATCGTGCGGCTGGCACAGGTGCATGACACGGCGCGGCAGGGCTTTGTCTCGCGTCTGGTCGGGCTGTATCGCGAAAAGGGGGAATGCGCAGTCATTGGCAACGGGGCGAATCGCTGGTCGGCAGTGCCGGTGGGCGATGCGGCAGTGCTGTACCGCCTGGCGCTGGAACGCGGCGCGCCCGAGGCGGTTTATCACGCCGTGGCCGAGGAGGGCGTGGCGCTGCGGGACATCGCCGATACGGTCGCGGCGCGGCTGGGCCTGCCGACGCGCGCCATCGAGCCGGACCAGGCGGAGGCGTATTTCGGCATGCTCGCCATGTTCGCGGCGCTCGACATGTCGGCGGACAACACGGCGACGCGGCTTACGCTGGGCTGGCAGCCAGCGGGGCGCGGGCTGCTGGACGATCTGCGCGAATTGCAAATTTGAGTGCGCAGGCTCAGGTAAGGCGGGCTAGTTTCATGACGATCTCGCGCGCGGGCAGCGTCTTGGCCAGAGGCGCCCCTGCTCATCCGCGACGGTGTGAATCTTGGTCGTCCGTCCACCCCTCGACCGGCCGATCGCCTGGCTTTGCGCCCCTCTTTACCGCCCGCGGCCGCGCGATGTGCCCGAACCAAGGTGCTATCCACCATGGTGATGCGCGGCGGATCCGCGCAGGCGACAAGAGTGGCAAAGATCTCCCGCCAGAGGCCACGCTGGCTCCAGCGGTTGAACCGGTTGAATTCGCTGGTTCGTGGCCCTTAGGCATCCGGAAGAGCTCGCCATCGCGAGCCCTCGCGAGCCCTCGCGAATGCGATGCAGGACGCTGCTCAGCACCCGGCGATCGTCAACCCGCGGTTTGCCGCCGAAATCCGGCGGCAGTGGCGCAATCGCTGCCCATTGCGTGTCGTTCAGCGAGAATAGCTCCGGCATCTTCCAAGCCCTCCGAAGAGGCTTGAATCAAACGCGCCGCCGTAGTCATGCAATAGGTACAGAACCTAGGGTTTGTGGGGATTCATCGTGAGTTGATGACGGCTGCGGCGAGGTGGATCATTGGCTGGAAGCTCTGGTCTGTTTTGCAGGCGCGCAGGGCGATGCGTTTGAACTCCTTGAGCTTGCAGAAGAAATTCTCGATCAGATGACGCCATTTGTAGGTTTCGTGGTCGATTTTCAGCTTCAGTGCCCGGGCCGGGTGCTGGGAAATGACGATCCTGGCGCCTCTTTCGTTGAGTTCTGCGACCAGAGCGTTGCTGTCGAATGCCTTGTCTGCGATCAATCCACCGAATTCGACGTTGTCGATCAGTGGCGGGACCTCGATGCTGTCATAACGATTGCCCGGCATGAGACGAAAGCGCACAAGGTTGCCCAAGGCATCCGTCAGCGCCAGAATTTTGGTTGTCATGCCACCTTTGGAACGGCCTATGGCCTGGCTTTGAGTCCCCCTTTTGCGCCCTGGCCGTGACGGTGGACCTTGACGATCGTGCCGTCGACCATGGCGTATTCCATATCGGGTTCATCAGATACCGCGTCGAAAATCCGTTTGAAAACATCAGCGCGACGCCAGTCGTTGAACCGGCGGTAGGCCGTGCTCCAGTTGCCAAACATCGAAGGCAGATCACGCCACGGACTGCCAGTACGGACAATCCAAAGCACCGCTTCCAGAAACAGCCGATTGTCCCGGCCGCTGCGGCCAGGGTCACTCGCCTTGCCAAGACAATGCGGTTCTATCCTCGCCCATTGGGCCTCCGTCAGTACAAATCGTTCCATTCACAGCGTGAATCACAGCCACCCCCAAATGGGAATCCTAAATCCCCACAAGCCCTAGAGCCGCGCTCTTGTGCTGCGCGGGGTATTGAGCAGCAGGTTGGTCTCGCTGGCGGTAATGCCGGGAATCAGCCGGACCCGGCGCAGGATGCCATCCAGATCGGCGAGGGTGGGTGAGGCCAGCTCGACGATGAGATCCCACCGGCCATTGGTTGTATGGATCTCGACCACCTCGGGAAAGGCGCTGAGGGCGCGGACCACCCGGTCGGCGGCGTGGCCTTCAACCTCGATCAGCATGAGGCCGCGTACCGGTGCGGCAACGGTATCGGCCCGCAGGATCACCGTGTAGCCGATGATCACGCCGCTCCGTTCCAGTCGGTCGATCCGTGCGCGAACCGTCGCCCTCGACACGCCGAGTTCGATCGCGAGGTCGGAAATGCTTCGCCGGCCGTCATGGCGGAGAAGGGTGATCAGCCTGTCGTCGAGCGGATCGTTCTGTACCATGAAGGAGGTGCCATTCTGATCAATTCAGCTTTTCAGAATGCTAGATACCACTTGAAAACATGTCAATTTTCCGGGTGCATTCCGCCGCCAGCCTCTGGTTTGATGTGTATGGCAATGGTGGCGGAGGAGCGATCGATGATGCAACGGAAGCAATGCCGCCTGATCGGTGTCCCGGTGCAGGATGGCGCCGGCCGGCCTGGTTGCGAAATGGGGCCGAGCGCGTTCCGGGCCGCCGGTATCGCGAGCGCCATCCGCGATCTCGGTCACGCAGTGGACGATCTCGGCAATATCGCACCCCGTCCGACAGCATCGAAGCCGCATGGCAACGGCACGGTGAAGTGCCTGCCGGAGGTTGCCGGATGGACGTCTTCTCTGGCCGAGGCTGCCTATTCGGCATTCGATGCCGAGGATGCCTTTCCGGTCTGCCTCGGCGGCGATCACAGTCTCGCTGCCGGGTCGCTGACCGGCCTGGCCCGCCGGGCGGCGGAGCGGCAGCGCGAATTCTTCGTGCTCTGGCTCGACGCCCATCCCGATCTCCACACGCTTGATACGACCCGAAGCGGCAACCTGCACGGCGTTCCGATGGCCTATGCCACCGGGCAGGCTGGGTTCGAGGGCTATTTCCCGCCGGCCGCGGCACGCATCCGTCCGGAAAATGTCTGCATGCTCGGCATCCGCAGCGTCGATCCGGCGGAGCAGCGCATCCTGGAAGGCGCCGGCATCACGGTTTACGACATGCGCGCCATCGACGAGCACGGCGTCGTCCCCCTGCTGCGTGACTTTCTTGCCAGGGTGGCGGCGGCGAACGGCCACCTGCATGTCAGCCTCGACGTCGATTTCCTCGACCCAGCAATCGCGCCCGGCGTCGGCACCACGGTTCCCGGCGGGGCCACCTTCCGCGAGGCGCATCTGGTGATGGAGATGCTGCACGACAGCGGCCTGGTCGGCAGCGTCGACCTCGTCGAACTCAATCCCTTTCTCGATGAACGCGGCCGCACCGCCATCCTGATGGTGGACCTGCTGGCCAGCCTGCTCGGCCGCCGCGTGCTCGACTATCCCACACGGAGCTTCTGATCATGATCCCGAACCTGAACATCGTGCCGTTCGTCAGCGTCGACAACATGATGAAGCTCGTGCTTCGCGTCGGCATCGAGCGCTTCATCGCCGGCCTCGCCGAATATGTCGAGGAGGATTTCCGCCGCTGGGAGACCTTCGACAAGACGCCTCGCCTCGCCTCGCACAGCGCCGAGGGCGTGATCGAACTGATGCCGACCAGCGACGGCCGCACCTACGGCTTCAAATACGTGAACGGCCATCCGAAGAATACGCGCGAGGGGCGGCAGACCGTGACCGCCTTCGGCGTCCTGGCCGATGTCGGCACCGGCTATCCAGTCTTGCTGTCGGAAATGACGATCCTGACCGCCCTGCGCACGGCGGCGACCTCGGCGGTGGCCGCCCGCCACCTCGCGCCGCGGGATGCCGCGTGCATGGCGATCATCGGCAATGGCGCGCAGTCCGAATTCCAGGCCGTGGCCTTCCGCGCCCTGCTCGGCATCCGGCAGCTTCGCCTCTACGACATCGATCCGGCGGCAACGCGGAAATGCATCCGCAACCTCGCCGGGTTCGGCTTCGACATCACGCCCTGCCAGTCGGCGGAAGAGGCGGTGGCCGGCGCGCAGATCGTCACCACCGTGACGGCCGACAAGCAATACGCCACGATCCTGACCGACAACATGGTCGGCGCCGGCATCCACATCAACGCCGTCGGCGGCGATTGCCCGGGCAAGACCGAACTGCATCGCGACATCCTGATGCGCTCCGACATTTTCGTCGAATACCCGCCGCAGACGCGGATCGAGGGGGAAATCCAGCAACTCGCGCCGGATCATCCGGTGACCGAACTGTGGCAGGTCATCACCGGCGCCGCGCCGGGCCGCGCCAATCCGGGGCAGATCACCCTGTTCGACTCGGTCGGCTTCGCAACCGAGGATTTCTCGGCCCTGCGCTATGTGCGGGACCAGTTGGCCGGAACCGGGCTCTACGAGGGACTCGACATGCTGGCCGACCCCGACGAGCCGCGCGATCTGTTCGGCATGATCCTCCGGGCGGCCGCGCCGGCGCCGGCGAAGGCACCGGCCGGGGCCTGACCCGTACCCGGTGGGGCGCTGTCGCGATTCTTTGTGCGTCATCCCCTTTGATTTCCCTTCCGTTTGCGTCAATCTGTATCCGCGAGAGGAAATCGGATGCAGAACCAGAACACCGAAAGCCCGGACCGACCCCGAGATTTGCCGATCGCCGACGAGCAATTCTGCGACCTCGCCGGCGGGATGCGCCTCTGTTACCGGGTCCGCGGCAACGGGCCGCCGATCCTGCTGATCGCCGGCCTGCAATTGCAGTTGCACTCCTGGCCGGTCGCCATGGCGGATGGGCTGGTCGAGCGCGGCTTCAGCGTCATCACCTTCGACAATCGTGACGTCGGCCGCTCGTCCCGCATCGGGATCGCACCGCCCTCGAAGCTGCAACTGCTCCTGCGCCGGGCCCGGACGCAGGACTACGACCTGACCGACATGGCGGCGGACGCCGCCGGCCTGCTCGAATACCTTCGCCTCGGCCCCGCGCATGTGGTCGGCATGTCGATGGGCGGGATGATCGCGCAGACCCTGGCGGCGACACGGCCTGACCTGGTGCGCAGCCTGACCTCGATCTTCTCGACCACCGGCGCGCGGCGGGTTGGCCAGCCGGCGCTGGCCTCGCTGCTGCGCCTGCTGCAGGGGCCGCCGCGCACGCGCGAGGCGGCGGTGCAGCGCTTCGTCGACTCGATGCGCGCAATCGGAGGCCGCGGCTTCCCGATCGATGCGGCGGCGCTTGCCGATTACGCCGGCAAGGCCTGGGATCGTGGCGGCCCGGACCGCGATGCCGGCATCGTGCGGCAGATCACCGCGATCGTGAAATCCGGCGACCGGACCGCGATGCTGCGGCGGATCACCGCGCCGACGCTGGTGGTGCATGGCGACCGGGACCCGATGGTGCACCCGAGCGGTGGCCGCGCGACCGCGGCGGCGATCCCGGACGCGCGCCTCGTCGTCATTCCCGGCATGGGCCACGACATCGCGCCGGGCGTGGTGCCCCGGCTGCTCAACCTGATCTGCGACAATGCGGCGCGGCCCCCATCCGCGGCCGCCGGTTCCGGATCGCCCGGTCCAACACGCTGACGCGCAGGAAATCCGCCATGGACACCACCCTCGAACAGAAGCTGCTCCACTACGCGGAGAGCCACAGTAATCGCCGGAATGTACTGATCCATTGCGTATGCGTGCCGGCGATCGTCTTCGCGGTGGTGGGTGGGCTGGTGGCGATCAATCCCGTCGTGGCGGGTATCGCGCTGATCGCCGCCGTCATCTACTACGCCTTCATCGACCCCGATCGGATGGTGGCCTTGCGCGCCGCGGCGGCGATGGCGGCCGTCCTTGCGGCGATGCTCGCGCTCTGGACCCTCGTCATTCCGCCGTCAGCGATCCTGCCGCTCGCGCTTGGCATTTTCGTCATCGCCTGGATAGGACAATTCGTCGGCCATCACATCGAGGGCCGCAAGCCGTCCTTTTTCGACGATCTCCGCTACCTGCTGGTCGGCCCCCTGTTCGTGATGCACGAAATGCTGCCTGGCCGGCGGCAGACGTGACCGTGGCAGACATCGTGCCTCCCACCCGCCGCCGCTCTGGTTGACCTGCGTCAAGGCTTCACCCGGAAGAACGTGGAATAGAAAGCCGCGCGGCAGGAGTTGGGCCGCTTCAATTGCGGTGGAGCCGGCCATGGCGGATCGAAAACATCCTGCGCGGCAGCCGCCGCGCCGCCCCCCGCCGCGGGAAGTGCGGCCCTCGCCGAACGCGCCCGTCCTGCCTTCGCGTCGCCGGGCCGATAGCGGCACGACCGCCATGCCGGGCTTCGCGACGTTCGACCGCCTTTCGCGCGCGATGTTCGCGCGGATCAGCCAGGGTGTGTCGCCGCTCGCCGTCGCCGATGCCTGGACAGACTGGGCGCTGCATCTCGAACTGGCGCTCGGCAAGCAGGAGGCCCTGGCGATGCGCGCGGCGACGTTTCTGCTCCGGCTCGGCTTCTGGCTTCCTCGCGCGGCCATCGGCGAACCTGAAAATCCGCCCTTGCGCCCCCCCGAGGGAGATCGCCGCTTCGCCGATGAAGGCTGGTCGGCCTATCCGTTCAACGCCATCGTCCAGGGCTTTCTCATCGCCGATGACTGGTGGCGGGAGGCAACACGGCAGGTGCCCGGGCTGGTGCGGCGGCACGAAGCCGAGGTCGCCTTCATGGCGCGGCAGATCCTAGATATTGCCGCGCCCACCAACATCCCGTGGTTGAATCCCGAAATCATTCGCCGGACCTTGCAGGAAGGCGGGTTCAATCTGCTTCGCGGATGGTCGAACTGGATCGAGGACGCGGAACGTCTTCTGGCCGGGCAGGGCCCCTATGGCGCGGAGGCGTTTCCCGTCGGCGAGGTGGTCGCGACGACGGCCGGGAAAGTCGTCTACCGTAACGAACTGATGGAGCTGATCCAGTATGCGCCCGCGACGGCAAAGGTCGCGGCCGAGCCTGTGCTGATCGTGCCGGCGTGGATCATGAAATACTATATCCTCGACCTGACGCCCGAGACGTCGCTGGTTCGCTATCTGGTGACGAACGGCCATACCGTCTTCATCATCTCGTGGATCAACCCCGACCGGCACGATCGCAACGTCGGCCTCGACGATTACCGGCGCCACGGCGTGATGGCAGCCCTCGATGCCGTATCCCGCATCGTGCCCGACCGTGCCATTCACGCCTGCGGGTATTGTCTTGGCGGAACGATCCTCGCGATCGCGGCTGCGACCATGGCGCGGGATCATGACGACCGGCTGGCGAGCCTGACCCTGCTCGCCGCGCAGACCGACTTCGCGGATGCCGGGGACCTGATGCTTTTTCTCGACGAGCGGCAATTCCTCCTGCTCGAGGACCTCATGTGGGATCAGGGCTATCTGGATACCCGGCAGATGGCCGGAGCATTTCAGGCGCTGCGCTCCAACGAACTGGTCTGGTCGCGGCTGATCCGCAACTACATGCTGGGCGAGCGTGACAGGATGACCCCTCTGTCGGCCTGGAACAGCGACCAGACCCGCATGCCGGCACGCATGCACAGTGAATACCTTCGCGGGCTGTTTCTCGAAAATCGGCTTTCAGCCGGCCGTTTTGCGGTCGAGGGGCGAGTCATCGCCCTGCGGGACATCCGCGTCCCGCTGTTTGCCGTTGCCACCACGCGCGACCATATTGCGCCCTGGCGTTCGGTCTATAAGATCGCGCTATTCGCAGATACGGATATCACGTTCGTGCTGGCATCCGGCGGGCACAATGTGGGAGTCGTGAATCCGCCGAACCAGTCCATCGGCACATTCCAGATCCTGACGCGCCGCCACGGCGAGCGCTATGTCGATCCGGACACCTGGGCAACGCTCGCCCCGGAGCGCCAGGGAAGCTGGTGGCCGGCGTGGCGTGACTGGATCGGCGGCGTCGGCACGGGCTGCGCGGCAGATCCGCCGCCGATGGCAGCGCCATCGCGAGGATTGCCGGTGCTCGGCGATGCGCCGGGGGCGTATGTGCACGAACGTTAGGTTCTGGACTTGACTGATCCACGCGGTGGCGGCGAGGACAAGACAGATACCAGCGAGGAAGTTTCGTGCGGCTTTGTCGTAGCGTGTGGCGATGGCGCGCCAGCCCTTGATCCTGCAGAAGGCGCGTTCGATGAATTTGCGCTTCTGTAGGCGACGGGATCGAAGGCCGGCATGGCGTGGCGGTTGGGCATGGGTGAGATCACCGACCTGCTGCCCTGCCGGGTGAGGAAAGCGCGGCGGTCGTCGGCTTTGTAAGCCTTGTCGGCGATCAGATAGTCTGGCGGCGACATGGTCGGCAAAAGGGCTCGGGCGCCGCTATTTCAGACGTCTGTCCTGGCGTCAGGAGGATAGCGGCGATGCGCCCCCTGCTCATCCGCGACGGCGTGAATCGTGGTCGCCCGTTCACCCCTCGACCGGCCGATCGCTTGGCTTTGCGCCCTGTACCTATCTGGCCGCAGCTTATGATTCTTCATAGCCGTGTCGGGCTGATCGGTTGAGAGCAGCCCTTTTGCCCCTTTGCCGTTGAGCACCTTGGGGGGTTACGCGCGCCTCATCCGGTCGCCCGTTTTGTACGCCCAGTGGGGAGTCGCGCCTTGACTGATTGCAGCCGTGAGCGCCAGTACAGGGAACGGCGAAGCGGCGCGGTGGCTTGGCACAACAGCAAGCGGGAGGTAGCCATCGACACTGAATCGCTCGTCCTCGTCGGCATTGACTGGGCGAGCAGCGCACACCAAGTCCGCTCGATGGGAGCCGAAGCAGCCGGTCCAGCGAGCGTTCGCCATAACGCCGCCGGGATCGGCGCGATGGTCGATTGGTTGTGCAGCCAGGCCAAGCAGCCGGGCCAGGTCAGCGTTGCAATCGAGACGCCGCATGGGCCGGTTGTCGAAGCGCTGTTGGACCGCGGCATCGCCGTGTTCGACATCAACCCCAAGCAGCTTGACCGTTTCCGCGACCGCTTCTCGCCGGCCGGTGCCAAGGACGACCGCCGCGACGCCCTGATGTTGGCCTCGTCGCTGCGCACCGATTGTCGCTGTTTTCAGCGCGTGGAAGCACTCGACCCTGCCGTCGTGGAATTGCGCGAGTGGTCGCGTATGGCCGAGGAACTCAAGGGGGAGTGTATCGGTCTGGCCAACTGCGCCCGTCAGCAACTTTGGCGATACTACCCGCAGGTCCTCGATCTCACCGAAGACGTCGGCACCGACTGGGCACTGGCGCTGTGGGCACTATCCTGAATTTTGTGTGTGTTTGGGATAATGGGTAGAAAGGAAGCCCCATATGGCATGACGGAAAGCACTGGCGATCCCGGACGACTTACTGGACCAGTTGCTGACTGGCGGTGACGCGGCGACAGCCCTGTACTCGGGTGATCTGGTGAACGTGCTGAAGAAGGCCCTGGCGGAGCGGGTTCTGAGCGCGGAGATGGATTATCACTCGGTAACGACACGGAGGTCGAGAACAGCCGGAACGGCTACGGCCGCAAGTCGGTGTCGACCGGCACGGGGAAGATCGAGATTGCGGTTCCCCGTGACCGTGCGGGCAGCTTCGATCCGCAACTGATCGCCAAATGCCAGCGCCGGTTTCCGGGCTTCGATGACAAGATCATCTCGATGTATGCGCGGGGGCTGAGCACCCGCGAGATTGCGGAACATCTGCCCGAGATCTACGGCATCGATGCGTCGGCAGAACTGATCAGCACGATTACCGATGCGGTGCTGGACGAGGTGACGACCTGGCAGCAGCGCCCGCTGGGCCCGGTCTATGCTGTAAAAGTGCAATCGTACGCCGTCGTTCAAGATCGCGGACGATCTTGCCGTAGCGGAAATTACGCCGCCAAGCCGAATCATCAACGCCCACGACACGCGCCGGTATCAGAGGTGATGTACCGCGCCGGCGCACCACCCGCAGCAGCGTGTCGTTGCTGACCGGGATCATCAGCCGCCCGGCAAAACCAGCTGCCGGCCGACCACCGAGTGCCAGCCCAAGATGCTGAACAATCGTATCCAGTCGTGCGGTTCGGCGTGCCCATGGTGCCAGTTCCCTGAACCGCTCGGCGAAAATCCGCCGGCTGCACCGAGCCTCGTGGCAATAGAACCGGCGCGCAAGAACAACGAGCCGGACCATTCGTCCACCAGCGGGCAGATCCGCCAGGCGGCGATGGTAGCGACTATGAACACGAAAAGACGCCCGCCCACAGTTCGGGCAAATACCGCGCCCGGCCACCGCGCGAACCCTGATGGTGGCCGTATCTCCTTCTGTCTCTACGCTTTCCGCGTAAGCGCAGTCTGAACGACGGCCTTGCGTTGGCGAGTGAGCGCTACGCGGCGGCTGGTAGAGTGGCCTGAGTTTTCCAGTTCCAAGGCAGCAGGGTGTCGATTTCGTTGGCCTTGGTATGGCCGGCGACGATGCGTTCGAGGATTTCGGTGAGCCAGGCGAGCGGCTCGACGCCGCTGAGCTTTGCGGATCCGATCAGCGTCGCCATCAGCGCCCAGTGCTCGGCGCCGGTGTCGTTGCCGGCGAACAGGGCATTCTTCCGTCCCAGGGGGATCCGGCGGATTTCGCGCTCGACGGTGTTGGTATCGAGTTCGATCCGGCCATCGTCGAGGAAGCGGGTCAGCCCCTCCCAGTGCCGCATGACGTAGCGCATCGCCTTCGCCAGTTCCGATCCTTTCGAGATACACAGCAGTTGCTCGTCCAGCCACGTGTGCATCGCCTCGATCTCCGGGCGGGATCGCTCCCGCCGCACGGCGAGGCGGCGTTCGGCGGATTGCCCGCGGATCTCGGCCTCGATCGCATAGAGCCGCGCGATCCGGGGCGAGCGCCTCGGCCGCGATCGGCGCTGCGTGGCCTGGTGGAATTCGTAGAAA
>NZ_JFHO01000034.1:0-50387 GCF_000724705.2 Acidiphilium sp. JA12-A1 | reverse complement strand
ATCCATGTGATCCGGCCAAGCCGGGGCGCCAACGTCGTCGCGGAGGTAATGGACGGCCATCGCCCCGCTATCTGGATCTCCGATCTCTATGGCGCCCAGCGCGGTCATGCCGATGACTGGCAGATTTGCCTCGCCCACCAACTCCGGGACTGCAAATTCGCGATCGAGGCGGGTGATACGATCTTCGCACCCAGAATGAAGGCCCTGCTGCTCCGCGCCGTCGTGCTGGCGCGGCGCCATCGCACGCTCGCGGACGCTACAAGACGCGCCTGGCGGCGGCGCCTCGACCATGATCTCGACGCCGTCATGGCGCTCGCCCCGATCAACCACCACGGCAGACGATTGCGCCGACGATACGGCAAGGTTCGTGATCATCTCTTCACCTTCCTCGACCACCCGGATATCGCCGCGGACAACAACGGCTCCGAGCGCGAACTCCGGCCTACCGCGACATATCGCAAGGTCACCGGAGGGTTCCGATCCAACTGGGGCGCCGATTTCTTCGCCAACGTCCGATCCGTCGTCGGGACCGCCGCGCGGCACGGCCTTGATGCCTACACCGCTATCAAAAACGCCGTCACCGGAGCATCACTGCCCATCGCCCCCCTACCGGGTTGAGCAGATACATATCTCCACCTCGATCTGGCGAACCTGGTCAGTGCGATCCACCCGATTTCGGGAAACATTCCCGGCCTGATTCTCAACGGTGTGCCGAACGTGGTCGTCGGCGCCCTACAGATCTTGATCGCCTTGGGATTGCTCGGGCGGTCGAGAATCGCCTGGCTATCGGCCATCGGCATCGCGCTGGCCCAACTTCTGCTGACCGTGCATCTGGGAGCTGCAACGCGGCTCGATGGCGAGACAATCTATATCCTCGTCCTCCTGGCATCGCTCCTGCTGGCGCGCAATCACTTCTCGCGCTCGTCACTCGCCGCCGGAACGCTATTCGCGGTGGCGTCCGTGCTCGTGCTGATGGTCTATGGCGTATTGGGCTCCTTGCTTCTTGGAGCGGGATTCAGCCCGCCGATCACGAATCTGCCCGCGGCAGTTTATTTTGTTATCGTTACAATGTCGACCGTCGGATACGGCGATATTCTGCCCAAAAGCGAGGATGCAAGGCTCTTCGTCGTCTCGCTGATCGTCCTTGGGCTGACGGTATTTGCGACGGCGCTCACTGCGGTGATCGGCCCGGTTCTCCAGAATCGCATCAACCGGACGATCGGTCCACGGAGACAGAAGATGAAACGCGTGAACCACTTCATCATTTCGGGGCATGGCGTCCTTGCCAGGAACACGGCGCGCGAACTCCACCATCGCGGCGAGGCGGTGGTCTTCATCACCGAAACCGAGGATGCTGGCTTCAGCGATGCCGAGACCGTCATCGGCGACCCGACGGATCTCGATACGCTGCGCAAGGCCGGAGGCGAGCATGCGCGGGCGATTCTCGCTCTTTCGGATGATGACTCTGAAAACGCATTCGTGATTCTCGCTGTCCGCGAACTGGGCACCGATGCCAAAAAGGTTGCTGCGGTCAGCACGCGCAAGAACCTGGAACGGGTGCGTCGGGTTCATCCCGACATGATCCTCGCCGCCCCGGTCTTTGGCGGCGAGGTTCTGGCCATGGCTCTCACTGAACAGAAGATCGACGGGGACTGGCTGCTGAGCCGGTTCCTCGACGTCCGCCCTCACGACGCGGACGGCACCTCCTAATGCGCCGGGCCGGACATCCGCCCCGCGCGGCCTGAAGCCGTTCCAGCATTACGGTTGCATTTTGGATTTTTGATAAGTCCGTTCGGGCGCGGCTTGGTGGGTCGGTCGCAAGCACGACCAAGCGATGACGTCGGCGGGTTCGACCCGTCTCTGAGCGCGCTTGTTGGCGATGCGGCGGACTCCCTGAACAGACCAGCGGATCCGCTTCTGCGGGTCGTCATACTCGGCTTTTTGGGGGGCGTCGTATCGTCGGCGCGATATCGGACCACGGCCATCACGGCGAAGCGGGCATCACGAGCGAGACGTGGCGATGCCACTCGTGCCAGGACCGGGTCTCGTTGTGGTCAAGGCAGAATTCGTTCTTCGCGGTCTAGAAGTTGTTTTGATCGCCCAGGGATGGCCTTCGAGACAACCGGGCACCTGTATACTCGCGCCGACCGAGCACCAGATCGGCAAGAATGCAAGATCGCCGTCGCTGATGTTGCGACGCATCAGGAGGCCTCGGGCCCAAAGATCCGTCTTTGTCTCATCATGATCTTCAGCATCGGGATTTGCGTGTCCGCACCAGGCCCGATCGTGAAGCCGGGCGCCATTCGTGCCCTCGATGTCGCCCACGCAGCAGACGGCATCGGCGGCTACCCGTGAATGGAACATCTGTTGCCAGCGAACGCTGGATCATGTCGATCGCCAAGGCGGGCTTCGTGAGGAAAGCGACAGTGTCAGGAACGCAGGTTGCGGCAAGCCCTGCAGGATCGCCGCTCCAACGCTTCAGCAGATAGAGAGCCCGATCGATAAAGGCATGGCATGAGCCGACACATAGGCGGCGAGCATGCCGACCCGGCCGTTGGCAATCTTGCCCGCCGAGCCGGCATATTGTCGCGCGACACCACGTGATGTCTTGCCCATCTTCAGGACGCCGGTCACATCGACAACCGGCACGCCTTCAGGTGTCGCAAAGTTCTCCAGACATAGTCGCGCACGATGTCGGGAAACGCCTCCGCATCCCATCTTCCGCAGCCCAAATTGGCCTGCCGGCGCCAGAGACCGGGATCTCCCGCAGCCTCCTGGCCATGCCTGTCGAATCAGAGTTCCCCCTCAACATGCAACCGGAATATCAGGGTCAAGTCAGGCTGGGCGCTTCCACCAGCCGCGTTTGCGCGCGGCGGTCGGCGTTTCGCTGGCACCAATCAGAACGGGTTGCACCGCCGCCCCTGGTGCTGCCTGCCCTTCATTGGCAACAGGCGCTTCGGCGCCAGCGACATTCCCGGCAGACGCCGAGCCATCCTGCGGCGCGGCGCTCACCTCGGCGACTGGTTCGGTGGTTGCAGGCGCGTCAGCCACCGCAGTCTCCGCTTCCATGGGCCTTGCCTTCGGCCGACGGGTCCGGCGGGGCTTGGGCGCGAGGGCTTCCGCCTGTTCGGCAGCCTCAAAAATATCCGCGATATCGGTGAAGACCGGTTGCTGAACCTCAGGCTCGGCGGCCTGCGACGCAGCGGCGCGCCGCCGCCGGGTCGTCGGGCTACGCGGGCGGGCGGGCGCTCGACGCTTCGGCTTTGTCTCTGCCTCCGCTTCCGGCGCCGGCACTTCGCCGGCAAGGGACGGAGCGGCCTCCGTGGCGGCCGGTGCCGTCTCCACGACCTCGGGTTCCTTTGCGGGCTCAGGAACGGCCGGCGCAGTGTCGGCGACGGCCGGCTCCTTCGTGACTTCCGGTGCCGGCGCTTCAGCCGCATCGGCACGGGCGGCGGTCGGCAACACGTCGTTCATGCGCGATTCGAACTCGGCCGGTATTCCGGCGATCTCCGGCTGCTCGCCAGTGGGCGCGGACACCAGGTCCTCCCGACGGCCGCCACGGCGGCGGCGGCGGCGGCGGCGGCGGCGTTCGACCTCATCGGCCGCCTTTCCTGCGTTGCCGGCGGCGTCCTCCGTCGCGACCTCGTCACCTTGCTGCTCTCCCTCGACCTCCTCCGTCTCGGCCGGCGCACGGAATGTCGGCGCCGGCGTTTCCTGCGGCCGCGCCGCATGCGCCTTCACCTTCTCGATCTTGAAGGTGGCCGGAACGGTGCCATCCGCGACGAAGACGACCTTCATGCCGAACCGCGCCTCGGTGGCGGCAATCTGCGCACGCTTGTGATTGAAGATATAGAGCGCGACATCCGGAGTCAGGTGCACCAGCAACTCGGCGGCCTGGCGCGCCGCCTCGTCCTCGATCGCGCGCAACACCGCGAGCGCGGTGCTCGCCGTGCTCCGCACATGCCCCACGCCCTGGCAATGCGGGCAGGCGATCAGCATGGTCTCGGCCAGCGACGGCCGCAGCCTCTGGCGGCTCATTTCCAGCAGGCCGAAATGGCTGATACTGCCCACCTGAATGCGCGCGCGGTCGTTTTTCAGCGCATCCTTCAGCCGCCGCTCGACCATCGCGTTGTGCTTGCGGGTCTCCATGTCGATGAAATCGACCACGATCAGCCCCGCGAGGTCGCGCAGGCGCAACTGCCGCGCCACTTCCTCCGCCGCCTCCAGATTGGTCCGCAGCGCGGTATCCTCGATATTCCGCTCCCGCGTTGCCCGACCCGAGTTCACGTCGATCGCAACCAGCGCCTCGGTCTGGTTGATCACCAGATACCCGCCGGACTTCAGTTGCACCGTCGGCTGGAACATCTGGTCGAGCATCTGCTCGACATTGTGCTTGGCGAACAGCGGCTGCCGCTCGGTCCATTGCTGGACCTTCTTCACATGCGTCGGCATCAGCATCCGCATGAAGTCGCGCGCCGAGCGGAATCCGTCCTCGCCCTCGATCAGCACCTGGTCCACGTCGCGGGTATAAACGTCGCGGATGGTCCGCTTGATCAGCGAGGCCTCCTCATACACCAACGCCGGCGCGATCGAGGCCAGGGTACGCTCGCGGATATCGTCCCACAACCGCAGCAGATATTCGCAGTCGCGCTTGATTTCCGGCTTCGGCCGGTTCGCGCCGGCGGTGCGGACGATCATGCCCATGCCCTGCGGAATCTCGAGCTCGGCGATCGCCTCCTTCAGCCGGCGACGATCAGCCAGCGAGGTGATCTTGCGCGACACGCCCCCGCCATTCGGCGAATTCGGCATCAGCACCGAAAAGCGGCCGGCAAGCGAAATATAGGTGGTCAGCGCCGCGCCTTTCGAGCCGCGCTCCTCCTTCACCACCTGCACCAGCATGATCTGCCGGCGATGGATCACTTCCTGAATCTTGTACGAGCGCAGGGCGCGCAGCCGGCGGCGCTCCTGCGCCTCCTCCGCGCCGTCGACGCCGTCATCCCCGCCGACCTGCTCAGGCGGGGTCGCCGTCGCCTCTGCGCCCTCACCCGCCCGGTCCTCGCCCGCGCCGGCGCCACTGGCTTCAGGTCCGGAGTCCGCCTCGGCCTCACCGGCCTCAGCCGGCGCGGCGGCGGCCTCGGCGTCAACCTGGCCCTCGGCATCCGGCGGCGCGTCGCCGATCGCGATTTCCGTCACCCGCGGCGGCCGCGGCGCCGCGAGCGCCGCCTCCTGCTCGTCCTCAGCATCCTCGGCCTCGACGCGGCGCCTCGCCTCCTCCGCCTCGAGTTCCAGCAGCTTCTGCCGGTCGGCGACAGGGATCTGATAATAGTCGGGATGAATCTCGGCGAAGGCGAGAAACCCGTGCCGGTTGCCGCCGTATTCGACGAAGGCGGCCTGTAGGCTGGGCTCTACCCGGATAACTTTCGCGAGGTAGATGTTGCCCTTGATCTGCTTCCTGTCGGCAGCCTCGATATCGAAATCATCGAGGCGGTTGTTGTCCAACACCACAACGCGGGTTTCTTCCGCGTGGCTGGCGTCGATGAGCATGGTCTTGGTCATGGGGGGAATAACTCCTGCGCGCCAGCGGCGGGACCGTCGGGTCCCCTGCCTGCGGGCGCGGATGTTGGCGTGTGGTCGTTCTGATCATCGTCAAAGGCCGGTGCGCTGGTCGCGGGACACGCCGGATGGAAAGGCGCTGCTGTGAAGATATGCGACGGAAAGCGCGGTCATCGGTCCTTGTCTCGTAGGCCGGCTGCGGCATCTCCGCACCCCGGCCGAGGCGTTTCGGCACCTCGCGGCCCGTCAAACCAGACCCTTCGGCGCCCATCTATCAGTGGATAGGGGCCACACGGATTTTTGCTCCGCGGATCAACCCATTGATTCTTTCTCCATGACGCAAACCCGCCCCGATGGCAAGTGTTGCCTCACGAGGCGGCGGGAACGGTCGCCACCGCCCCGCATTGGTCGCTGCCATTGATGATCAAGCCTTGGGCCGCCATCGCCTGCGATGGCGGCCACCGCATCGTTCGATCTTCCGGCAGGCGCGGAACTGGGATAAGATTATCTGATAGACGGTTAACAATCCGCCACGAATGCATTTCAGACGGGATTATTAAAATGAAAAATTTGATTTTCGTTACCGGCCTCGCCGCCGATTTCGGAGGAAAGCCATTCAATTTCGCGCATTACATGGCAATTCACTCCGCCATGGCGGTCAATCCCGGTTTCAATACATTGGTATATTACCAATACGAGCCGACGGGACCTTATTGGGATCTGATCAAACCCTTCGTGACAACCGTGGAGACGACCGCTCCCAGCGAGATATTCGGCAATCCCGTGACCCACTTCGCCCACAAGGCGGACGTCATCAGGTTGCAGGCGCTGATCGAGCATGGCGGCGTCTATCTCGATATGGACACGATCTGCCAACGCTCGTTCGAACCCATTCTCTGCGGCAAGACGGTCCTCGGCATTGAATCGGCTCAGCCTGGTATCGCCCAGTGGGACAGTAACGCGGCAATCGGTCTCTGCAATGCGACAATGATCGCGCCGCCCGGCGCAGAATTCCTGAAAATCTGGCTCGATCAATACCGGAGTTTCGACGGTACTAAATGGAATGAACATTCCGTCATCCTGCCCGTGCGTCTGGCACGGCAATACCCGGATCTTGTGCGGGTCGAGCCACCGGAGTCCTTTTTCTGGCCCATTTATCATGAAGAAGGGCTCAAATCCCTGTTCGTGGATGACGGTGCCTTTCCGCACGCCTACTCGATCCATTTGTGGGAGTCCTTGTCGTGGCGATATCTGTCGCAACTTGATTATGATCAGGTCACGAGGATCGATACCGCCTATAACCGTATCGCCCGCCGCTTCATTCACGACGACGCCGAACACCTCCAGGCCATCGCGGCCGCCGAACGGACGGCCCGCCTGCGGCAGTCTCGGGCGACATTCGAGTCCATCTACGCCAACAACGTCTGGGGCGGCGGAAGCGGCAGCGGTTCGAAGCCGGAAACGACGGAGGACTATAGACGCTTCCTGCAGTCATTCCTCCGCGACAACGCCATCCGCTCCGTCATTGATTTCGGCTGCGGCGACTGGGGTTTTACCCATCTGATCGACTGGTCAGGAATTGAATATCATGGCTATGATCTGGTCACTTCGGTAATCGATGCCAATAACCAGCGCTACAGCACACCCGATATTCATTTCAGTTTATTCGAGGACGTCTCGAAACTGCCGCAAGTCGATCTGGTGATCTGCAAGGATGTGTTCCAGCATCTGTCGAATGACAAGGTCGCCTACTTCCTTGATCATCTCCGCAGCAAGGCAAGACTGCTGCTGGTGACCAATGACCTTGAGCCGGCGCGGGACCTCAATCAGGACATTGACGATGGCGGATGGCGCGCCCTGCGGCCCGATCAGGCGCCGTTCAACGTGCCATCCGTCATCGTCCTCTCCTGGGAGATTGGCGCGGGACAAGGGGCGCATCGCAAAGCCACATTCCTGATTTCGGGCAGCACGACCTGACGTACGCGGGACCGGGCCATCCCCCGGTTTCCCGGCCTGCCCAGGGAAATGTCCGCCTTCCGCGCGGCAGCGCTCGCCATCCAAACGCGGAAGACGGGTCGATGATCAGGCTGTCGCGCCGGACTTAACCGAACTGGGCGAGCACATCGCCATAAACCTCCACCTGATCGAGGTGCAGATAGTTTCTCTCCAGCAGGCGCACCCGCACGAACCGGCCGGGGATGGGAATGGAGGGCGCGAAGACGAGCGGATTTCCGTCCACACCGCCAAACGGTTCATCGCTTTCGCGGCGGAATACCTCGATGAAATGCTCGGGATCAAAACCGATATCGATGGCGATCCGGTTCGCCCGTTCCGCGACCGCCGGCTGATCCATCCGGTTGAACAGCCTCACCTCGCGGATGCCGTGCACCACGCCGAGATCGACCCGCCACCAGGGCGCATCTTCAAGATCGGTGTGAAATTTGGCCCGGCCATCAATCACGCCATTCAGTGCACCGGACGCATCCTGCTCCAGATCCCTGACGCAAGACCATTCAGATGTGGTACTTTGAATAGCTCGACAATGATTACTTATCAATGAGCCAGACTCATAATTCCTCAAATCAATTTCGGTTTTATTACAAACTCTAAAGTAAAATGATTTCCAATAATATCTAAATCGATAATCATCAACGGCGTTCATATGGGCCAACATTGCATCAGCTCGGCCATCGTAATATGCCTTTTCATGGTCGGCCTGTTGAGCGAATACATCTGAAACACTTCTACGTGCACGACGCAAAAAGTCTTCTTTTGATTTAAATGCAAAATGGCACAAAACGGCATTTTTTATAATATTATCAAAATATTTATTATCACTTATATTAATTTTTGTTTGTTCTATATCAGAATAATAACTTCTAGCATCTTCACCCAGAGCATTCACAATATCAAAATCTTTGAAATTTTTTACACCATTCCAATAATGCCAAAAATCAGTCATAGCTCCCTTCTCGATGTATTTATTTTTAATTTTTTCAGATCGAGTAATATGTTTTGTCATGAAATTTGAAAAACCAGATTCTCTCCTATAATAATTTTCTAATACCAACCCTGGGGGACGCGTTTGATTTCCATTATTCCCAAAAAAAAGCCAATTGAAATAGATAACATCTACAATTCTATCACATTTTACGTTAATGTCATTGATAAATTCAGAAATATTCCTTCCATTAGATAACCACAAGAACTCGTCAATATCAAAAAAGCTTACATATTCTGTTTCATTTATATGATTTATTATAAAATGTAAATACATATCAAATTGTTGGCCAATTTGTTTGTGATGATAAAAAGTAACGAAAGGATTTTGTCCTATCAAAAAAGGGCTTAATTTTTCAAGTAATGTGTATGGAAAATCATCATTACAGTATAAATATATGTGATCAAAGCCCAGGGTTTTGTAATATAAAACCCACTCTTGTATATAATTTTCTTCCCAACGGGCGCAAGCAACAATTGAAAATCTGTACTTTGACATGATCGATCAATATTTTATGAAAATGAAAACTGGCAGGAAGTCGCAAAAATACGCCGGATCAGACCCTCATGCCTCATTGCCCCAGCAGGCTCGCCAACATCTGCGGCGGGAGGGTAACCTCCGAATAACCCATCGGCGGCTCGAAATCGCCCGCGGGCTGCGGGCCGATATGGAGCGAAAGCGCCTGCACGCTCACCCGCCCGTGCGGGTCGCTGCCGGAAGCCGCGAGGGCAAATCCGTCCGGCGTCAGGCAGGCCGTGCCCGAGGCGTTTCGCCGCAGCACCAGGTAGCGGGTGCATCGATAGCCTGCGATCGTCGCGGTGCCGAGCGGGGTGAAATGCGCGCCCCGCATCGCCATCACCTGTCCCATGGCACCCGACAGGCCGGGAACGTTCACCAGCGCGTGCATCTGCGGCAGCACAAGCTGCGCCCGGCCCGAATGAAGGTCGAGCAGCGCCGTCATCGGCATCGGCGTGCCGGAAAGGCTCGTGGCCCGCACCAGCCCGGCAGCGGCATCGAAGCGGATCCGCCACGTCTGCTCCGGCTTGCCCGGCTGGCTGACCTGGTAGATCGCGCTGGCATCGCGGTCCGGCAAGAGCCGCGGCGTCGCGGCAAAGCCAGGCGCTGTGCTCATCGCCAGCAACAGCAGGCCCGCGCCCGCCCGGCGGCGTGCGCCCGCTTCGTATCCGCGGCGGAAAATGGGGAGAAAACGACTCGTCATGCCCGATGATGACCCGAATCGCCCGCCCCGACAATCGGCGCGTGCGGCGCGCGAATAAGCGGGGAACATGCCCGCGCCCGGAGCAAGGGGGAAACGGGCGACACCCGAGAGCCTGAGCGCCGGCCCGCATGCCTGTGTGCGGGTCGGCGCCATCGCCCCCGACCGGTCCGGGATCAATGCCCGTACTGGCCGCCCGCCAGCGGGAGATTGATGCTGAACGAAAGGGCGGGCGGCGCGTAATAGCCCTGCGTCCCCATCACATGGTATCCCTCGCGGTCATAGTGTGGGTGGCCCCAGCGCTGATGCTGCCAGCCGTTGTTGCCCCAGCCACCATGATACCGGCTGTGCTGGTAATTCCCCCGGTTCTGCCAGCCATGCCGCTGCCAGTTGTTCTGCCGCCGGGGCTGTTGCCACCCCTGCTGCTGACCCTGGCGGTGCCAGCCGCCCTGCGCTTGATAACCCGGATCGGCCAGCGCGGTGCCGCCGAATGCCGCGAGGCCGAGGCCAATCGCGAGTGCGGCAGCGGTGGTGCGGATCATGGATTTGTTGCTACGCATGGTCTTGTTCTCCTTCAACCATGAGCAGAAGAGTGGACCCGCGATTTGTCAGCACGATGCCCCCCAGCGGGCAGGACTGCGGCATGGAGACGAACGGTTTTTCGTTCAACCTGCTGAAAATACGCCTTTCTCTGAACGAATGCCCTGATATGGCCACAAACGCCCCCGCTTGACCTGCCTTTCAGGACGGTCGCCCGGTTGCGGAGGGCACCTCGGCGCCGGCGCTCATTCCGTCCCTATTTCAGCCATGCCGATCCTCACTCATGAATTTGCGGACTGCCCACATATTCCGCTCGACACGCGCCGCCGAATTTTCATCGTACTGGTCGGGGTTCTTGCTGAAGGTGATGTAGCCATAAACCTGCCGGTTATCGAAATACTGCGGTATCGACGCCTTGCGCGCGGAATCTGACAGGATGACATATTCATGCCGTCCGCTGCCGTCGTCGTAGTTCAGGTGCTCGATGACATCCGCTCGAACGGCATAGGTGCAATGAACCAGGGGGACTTCGATCAGCCCCTGGATGCGGCGCGACATGATCAATTCATATTGCGCGCAGTCCCGGAAATAGCCGTTGTCATCAATCTCCGCGTGGAGGTTCGAATAATAGCTCGATGGCTCGGCATCCCGCAGCAACGGAGCGACGATCGGCAACCCCGTGGCGACAAGTTCGCGCAGCGTGCAGCGCCTGATGAAATTGTCGATGTCGGCGACGAAATACCAGTCGCAGCCATGTTCACGCGTTTTCCTGAGGCTCTCGTTCCGGATGCGGCCGAGAACGCGGAATCGGATCGCGTTCCATTCGTGCGCGCCGAACTGTTCGACCCTTTCGTCGACATCCGATGGATCGAACTCGACGGCGGCATATGAATGGCCGACCCGGGCAATCCACTCGCGCAGGATCTCCTCGGTCCGGTCGGTATTGTTGTTCGTGCGAATATACAGAACAATCGACGACTTCGGGTAATCGAGCGCTTCTATGCAGTCGAGATAGAGCGGGAGGAATTCCTCCTTTTGCTTGGCAAGGATGGCAATCAGCACGCGCGGCGCGGCTGTCGTCCCGCTCCGCAACCGGCGTTCCGGTTTGAGGACGTGTTGGTCAGGGTAGCTTTCCTGCCCGAGGCGCCCATAATCCGGCGCGGATGCGGGCCTGACCTTTTCGAGCAATGCCCTGAAATTGCGCGCCAACCGCGGAAGCTCGTGCGCGGGCACCTTGCCTGACGCAAGAACCTCAAGAGCGGCATTGAAACTTTCGGGATAATGGCCTGCCCAGTATCCGTTCGCCGCGTATTGATCGAGCAGGCCATAATCGTGAATCCACGTCTCCACGAACAAGCCGCCCTCAGGGGCCGGCTTCCCGATCCCATTCTCCGCGATCCGGAACCCCTCCTCGTTACGCCCCTTCGCGAAGCAGTAGCGAGAGGCCGCAAACAACGCCTCGATCCGATGCGGCGCGGCCGCTGCCGCACGGCGATATGCGGCGAGAACCGTCTCCTCGTCGCGCCCGAGCCGTTCCATCATGAGCGCCGCCTGGTAAAGACTCCAGTAGACTTCCTCCTGCCAGAAGCCCATCTCCGCACGCATCAGATAGGCGATCATCGCGCGCTCCTGCTCACCCATGTCCCTGAGGCTCTGCGCGTGATAAAAGACATAGCGGGCCCGAAGCCAGGGATCTTCTTCGACGAAAATCGCGGCCTCGAGAATTGACGCATCGCGCGCATAGGTGGACGGATCGCGCCGCCGGGCGCCGTCGTGATTCCGGCGCATGACGATCGGCAGATGCTCTTCGGAGGCCGGCGCATCGCAGTGCAGAAACTCGTGGAGCACGCCGCGCCAGCGCCAAGGAAGAGCACTCCGCACAATCTGGATGCGCCGATACGCGATGTTCACGTCATGAATATCGAACGTATAGCCATCAGCCGCCAATTCAGGCCGGGCAAAGCCGGGGGGCAATTCGAGCGCGTCGTCGGCATCGATAATCAATACGTAATCGCCGTGAGGCCTCGCGAGTTCGAGCGCCTCGTTGCGATTATGAGCAAAATCGCGCCATGGGCTCTCGCGCAGTTCACCCGGCACAGCATGCTCTTCGAAGAAGCTTCTTATGATATCCTGGGTGCCGTCCGTCGATCCGGTGTCGCAAATAGCCCAATGATCGATCAGTGGCAGGACCGAGGCGAGACAGCGACGAATAACAGGCGCCTCATTCCGCACAATCATGCTGAGACAAATGCGCGGCCGAATCATTGAATGCTCCATGAAAAGAAAACTGAAATATCGTTCATGTTAGCGCAGCGATCAGCCCATGCAAAGAAACAACGAGGGCGCGGGTTGCCCGGTCTTCTTTGTGTGCCTCGACAACTGCTTGGGTGAAATCTTGCGCGCCGACGAACCGTGCTCGCCGTGTTTGAAGTTCATGCCATGCGCGCGAAATCGACTCCCATTCGGATATCGGACGCCTCGAATCTCGTGCTGAATATATTTTCATGAGACGATGTTTCACCAAAGATATAGCCTGTCTGATGGCCGAGATACTCCCCAATGCCGGCCTGCAGGCCAGCAAACCAGTTGCGCCTGTTCTCATGCAGAACGACGGCAAAAACGGGATCCTGACAAAATATCGTCGAATGAAGCGCGGATCCATGCTGGCCCGCGATCACCTTGGCGCCCCGGACAAGTCGAATTTGCTCAGAGATCGACAACTTTTCCGGCCTTACGATATGAAAATTCAAATCATTAAACAACTTAATAATTTTGTCGTGGCCATCTATTTTTCTCCAGGTGAATTCCTGCTCTCTATCGAAATAGAGAAACGTATTGGACACATCATTTTTCGTCTGGATATTTTTGTCAATTCTTTTATTGATGAATTCTGTCGCATTCAAAAACAATGGCGATGTACGGCCGCTCATTCTCAGCAGGGTTGGTACAAACAACGATCTGCACAGGGGCACAATCTCGTTCTGATCATAAATAATCAGATTTTCTTTTTTGATACCGACGAGATTCATAAGATCAATAGCCCAATGACCAACATCCGACGGCATCAAGAATTTTATCTTTGATACGTCTATTCCAATGTAATCCAGAAGGTAAATTTTTGGCAGAAAATCAACAAGCCAGTGACCATATATGTTATGGCCATTGGTCGCGAGAAGAACGCAATCTTCATTTATTTCTAAAAATCTTTTGTTCTCGAATTGAAGTTCATGCAGAGATTTTTCGAGACAGATATCTTGCGGTTGTTCTCCGGCTGGCTGATAGATTTCGTCAATCCGAAATCTGTGACGTTGTGAAACCAGAATAATACCGGCATTGAACCAAGGGCCATGAATTTCAACATCTGAAATCTTGTAAACGGAAATCGGCCATATGGATCTCTCGCGCCTGAAATCATTCATGATGTCCGATGTCACCGGCCCTTTGACAAAGGCCGGTTCAGGCCGCTCGCAAGTATACGCTTTGGCAATTTCGATTGCTTCAATTCCGCTGATTTCGTTCACGGCCCGTTTGATATCAATTGGCTCTATATCGCTTGAAACGCGCCGCGTCGGAAGCCGTTTCTCCGGGCTGTCAATCCTTGGCGGATGCAATGACGGCACAAACCGGACGTGTTCTTCCAGCACTTCTGATATAATTCTGTCGCCGTATTTCTGGAAAAGCGCGTAACGCTCGCGCCAGTGTTGACCGTGATCGTTCAGCCCCCTGGTGCCGACAAAAGCGCGACCGCCATTGATGATTTTTTTTCTGACGTGCGAGAGTGATCTAAGAGAAAAATGATAAATATACCAATCATCACACCCGACCGGTACAACCGAATCGAGTGAATCATTCAATTTTTCAATAAAATGATTTCCATTTTTCAAACTGTAATCAAAGCCGACCCGATACGCGACCTTGGGTACCAGCGGCAAAAGCCGGTACCGCATGACATTGATTTTCTCGAACGGATCA
This sequence comes from Acidiphilium sp. JA12-A1, assembly GCF_000724705.2. Taxonomy (NCBI): domain Bacteria; kingdom Pseudomonadati; phylum Pseudomonadota; class Alphaproteobacteria; order Acetobacterales; family Acidocellaceae; genus Acidiphilium; species Acidiphilium sp. JA12-A1. The sequence goes on along the minus strand of NZ_JFHO01000034.1, from coordinate 36,105 downwards.
TCTTCAGAGCCGAATTCTTCCAGAACTTGCGGCGAAGCCGCATGTATCCAGTGCATCACCATCACACGCGTATCGGGATCGTTGAGCCTCCGCTCCAGGGCCGAGAGCTGTTCGGATGACGGCCTGCTCGTATCGCTCGCGATGAACTCATCGGCATCGATGAAGAACAGCCAATCCAACCTGAGGCCCGCGATTTCAGCATGTCGTTGAAGCGTCTCGGCGTAAACCCTCATCTTGTCGGCCTGGTAATGACCGCGGACCGGATCGTCGACAAGAAGAACGAAGCAATCGTCATGCGAGTCCCGAAACCGCGACACGATCTCGCGTGTATTATCGGTGCTCATATTGTTGAGAACGCAGAAGGCGCGGAAGCCGAGCGCGTAATGATGGCTCAGGTTCTGGCCGATGATATCCTCCTCGTCCTTGACGAGGAGGATCATGCCGGCGCGTTCGAGCGCGGGCACCCGTCCCGGTCGGCGCGGTTGCCAGCCGGGAGAGGCGCGAGTCCTGTCAAAATGATCGAAAGCCGCCCATCCGGCATAATGGCGGGCGATCTCCGCGCGCGATTCGGGCCGCAAACCCTCGTATTCAGCGCGGATATAGTCCCCTCGCTCGCCGACCCTGCCTTCCTGGGCTAGGTTCTCCGCCATCGCGAGAACCGGCCAGTGACTGCCGGGATCGATCGCGCGGGCAGCTTCGATATCCGCCTCGGCTTCGCGGAACGCTCCGTGCCTCCGGAAATGATCCGCACGCTGGAGATGCGCGCGGAAGCGGAAATGCGGATCACCACAGGCGAGAACGTAACCATTGATCGCCAGCCCCCGCGCATCCCGCCCCCGCGCAAACATCCGCTCCGCCAGCATGAGATGGAGTTCGAACTCGCCCGGCCGGCGGAACGCTTCCTGGATCAGGCGGTCAAGAAAAGGTTGCGGGTCGGCGGCGCCGTCAAACTCCGCAAGGAGTTCCCGCCATATCGGGACAATGGGTTCGGACATGAAATACCCGTATGTTCAAATACGTCTCTTTTTGTCCGTTCGGCCTCAAAGCCGCAACCCGTCAGCCCATCGTTCCGGAACCTTTATGCAAGCTCGGCGCGGAACGCCCGCACGCCGGCCGCGGGCCCATCCGGATGCTGCCAGACGGCGCCCACAACGGCGAGGAAATCGGCCCCCGCCTCAACCAGCGGCGCGGCATTTCCGGGGGTAATGCCGCCGATCGCGACGCAGGGCACTTCCATCAGTTCCGACCACCAGCGGAGAATCTCCACATCCGCACGGGCTTTAGGCTCCTTCGTGCCGGTCGGGTAGAAGGCCCCGAAGGCGACGTAGTCGGCCCCCTGCTCGGCGGCCTCCATCGCGAGGTGGCGGCTGTCGTGGCAGGTGATGCCCAGGCTGAGGCCGTCGAGCACGCGCCGCACCCGCGCGAGGCCGCCATGGGCCGCGAGGTCGTCCTGGCCGAGATGCGCGCCGTCGCAGCCGGTTTCGACGGCGAGACGCGGGTCGTCGTTGAGCAGGAAGGCCACCCCGCGCGACTGCGCGACCGGACGCAACGCGTCGATCGCGCGGCGCATCTCGTCCGCTCCCGCCTCCTTGAGGCGGAGCTGGATGCAGGCAACGGGCCCGGCGTCCAGCGCCGCCGCCAGCGCATCGGCGAAATCCGGGCCGAGGCGCGGCGGCGTGATCAGATAAAGCTCGGTCAAGCCTTGCCCTGATAGATACCGACGATCTGCGAGAGCAGCGCCAGCGCCTCGTCCCGCGGACGGGTAAAGGCGTTGCGGCCGATGATCGAGCCGGAGGCGCCGCCCTCGTTGAGGGCGCGAACGGTCTCGATCAGGCTCGCCGAGTCCGTGGCCTCGCCGCCCGAGAACACCACGAGGCGGCGGCCGTTGAAGCAGGACTGGACGACATGCTCAATGCGCTTTGCCAGGGTCGAGACGTCGACCTTCTCATAGGCCTTCCGCGCGGCGTCGAGCCCGATATGCTCGGTCGGCGGCTTGACCTTGATGATGTGCGCACCGAGCAGCGCGGCCATATGTGCGGCATAGGCACAGATGTCGATCGCGGTTTCCGCCTTCTTGTCGAGCATCGGGCCACGCGGATAGGACCACAGCACCACGGCGAGGCCGGCGGCCTTGGCCTCCTCGGCCAGTTCGCGGAACTCCTCCATCATCGCGAACTGGTGCTCGCTGCCCGGATAGATGGTGAACCCGATCGCCGAGCAGCCGAGGCGCAGCGCATCGGACACCGAGCCGGTCACGGCCTGATCCTTCTCGGTCGCCAGCGAGTTGGAGGAGTTCAGCTTGAGAATGGTGGGGATGCTGCCGGCGAAACTGTCGGCGCCCGCCTCGATCATGCCGAGCGGGGCGGCATAGGCGGAAAGCCCGGCATCGAGGGCGAGCTGGAAATGGTATTGCGGGTCATAGGCGGCCGGATTGCTGGCGAAGCTGCGCGCCGGGCCGTGCTCGAAACCCTGATCGACCGGCAGGATGACCATCTTTCCGGTGCCGCCCAGCTTGCCCTGCACCAGGATGCGGGCGAGGTTGGCCTTGGTTCCGGGATTGTCGCTTTCGTACCAGCTTAGGATCTTCCTGACCCGTTGAGTGACGCGCATTGGGATCTCCCTCTGAAAGAATGCAGTCTGAAAGAAGGCAGGCGGGAAGCCGTTAAGCCGGATTGTCCGCGGCGTCCAGCCAGGCGGCGAGCGCGGCCGGGCCAATCCTGTTCCCCAGATCGAGCGCCGGCGGCGGCGCATCAAGCAGGGTTACGCGGTATTCATCCGCGAGAGCCGCGATGCGGGGAAAGGCCGGCGTCGCAGGGTCGAGAACGAGGCCGCGCAGGCCGATTCGCAGCGCCTCGAGCGCGCGGCCGGCGGCGTCGGCGCAATCGAGCAGCGCCGGGCCGGTGAACAGCTCCGAAGCCAGCAGGCTCCGCCACCACAGGCAGCCGGCATAAAGCGCGAAACCGGGCGGCGAGAGCAGCGTGACCGGCCGGCCCGGCGCCAGAGCGCGGGCGACATGCTCGGCATCATGCACGATCAGGGCGGGCGGCAGGCGTTCAGTCGCGGTCGCCGGCAATCAGCACCTCGCGCTTGCCGACATGGTTGGCCGGGCCGACCACGCCCTCCTTCTCCATCTGTTCGATCAGCTTGGCGGCGCGGTTGTAGCCGATCTGCAGATGGCGCTGGATGAACGAGGTACTGGCCTTGCCCTCGCGCGCGACCAGGGCCACGGCCTGCTGGTAAAGACCGCCCTCCCCGCCCTCGGCGGCGGCAAGGCCGGGCATCGCCGGCGCATCGTCCTCAACCGCCTCGGTCACCGCCTCGACGTAGTCGGGCTCGCCCTGCTCGCGCAGATAGGCGACGACATCCTCCACCTCGCGGTCGGAGACGAAGGGGCCGTGCACGCGGGTGATGCGGCCGCCGCCAGCCATGTAGAGCATGTCGCCCATGCCCAGAAGCTGTTCCGCCCCCTGCTCGCCGAGGATGGTGCGGCTGTCGAATTTCGAGATCACCTGGAAGGAGATCCGCGTCGGGAAATTCGCCTTGATCGTGCCGGTGATGACGTCCACCGAGGGGCGCTGCGTCGCCATGATGACATGGATGCCGGCGGCGCGGGCCATCTGTGCCAGGCGCTGCACCGCGGCCTCGATCTCCTTGCCGGCGACCATCATCAGGTCGGCCATCTCGTCGATGACGACGACAATGAGCGGCAACGGTTCGAGGGCCAGCGGCTGGTCCTCGAAAATCGGCCGGCCGGTTTCCGAATCGAAGCCGGTCTGCACCCGGCGGGTGACGACCTCGCCGCGGGCGAGCGCCTCATTCACCCGCTCGTTGTAGCCGGCGATGTTGCGCACCGAGAGGCCGCTCATCGCGCGATAGCGGCGCTCCATCTCGCGGACCACCCATTTGAGCGCGGCAACCGCCTTGGCCGGCTCGGTCACCACCGGCGCGAGCAGATGCGGAATCCCCTCGTAGACCGACAGTTCGAGCATCTTCGGATCGATCAGGATCAGCCGGCATTCCTCCGGCGAGAGCCGGTAGAGCAGGCTCAGGATCATCGCATTGACCCCGACCGACTTGCCCGACCCGGTGGTGCCGGCGATCAGCAGGTGCGGCATCCGCGCGAGATCGGCGATGACAGGCTTGCCGCCGATATCCTTGCCGAGCGCGAGGCCGAGGCGGCCGGTGGTGGCGTTCCAGTCGGCCGATTCGAGAAGCTCGGAGAGGAAGACGGTCTCGCGCCTCGCGTTCGGCACCTCGATGCCGATCACGTTGCGGCCCTGAACGGTGGCGATGCGCACCGCAAGCACGGACAGGCTCCGCGCGATGTCGTCGGCGAGGCCGATGACGCGGGCGGAGCGGATGCCGGGGGCCGGTTCCAGCTCGTAGAGCGTGACGACGGGTCCAGGCCGGATCTCGACGATGCGCCCCTGCACCCCGTAATCACCAAGCACGGTCTCGAGCAGCCGCGCATTCGCCTGCAGCGACTCGGTATTGGGTCCGGTCGCGGCGTGCGGCGGCGCCTGCTTGAGCAGTTCGAGCGGCGGCAGCCGCCAGAGGCTGTCGGGCAGCGGCAGGCGTTCCTGGCGCGGCGGCGCCTTGCGCGTCGGCGCCGTGCGGGTCAGCCGCGGGGCGGACGCCGAAGCGGCGGGCTGCGCGACAAGATCGTCCCGGCGCATCGTCGCCGGCCCGGCCTCATCGGCATATGGGTCCATCGCCTCATCCGGCGCACGGGGAATGGCCAGGGCGGAGCGGTCGTCTGCCGCCGGCGGGTCGCTCATCGGCGGCGAGGCGACAATCTCCCTCAGCCAGACCGACATGTTACCGGCGCCACGGACGGCGCGCTGGCCGTGCTTGGCGGAAGCGGCGGCGGCGGCGGCGGCGCGCCGGCCGGCCAGTCGCCACTCGCCGGATGTCAGGCCGAACGCGAAGGCCGACACCGCGATGCCGATCAAAGCCGAAAGGCCAAGCAGCAGCACGCGCCCGATCACCCCGAGCGCGGAATGCGCGACGACGGCGCCGTAACCGCCGAGCAGCGCGCCGATCGCACCGCCGGGGCCGGCCGCCACCGGCCATGCGGGCGCGAAGGCGGCATTCAGCGCATGAAACACGCCGAACATGCTCGCCAGGCACGGCATGGCGAGCAGGGCGGCCAGCGCGCGCAGCCGCCAGCGCGTGATCTCGCCGCGATTCACCAGCACGAATCCCCAGGCCAGCAGCACCAGCGCCGGCAGCGCGCCGGCCACGCCGAAGCCCTGAAGCAGCAGGTCCGCCAGGATCGCGCCGAACCTTCCCGCGAGATTCTGCGGCGGCAGGCTGGAGGCCGTGTCGAGCGACGGATCGCCGGCATGATACGAGACCAGCGACACCAGCACCGTCAGGCCGGCCAGGACAGCGCAGAGCGCCCCGAGTTCGGCGAGGTGCCGAACGAAGCGCGCCTTCAGGGCCGGCGAGAGGAACTGGCGGGATTCGGTGGTCGCGGACATGCTTCGGTCAGGCTCCGGAAATGCGGCGTGGCGTGAACTATAACCCGAATCACCCTGATCTGACAAAGAAAATGGCCGGAAGCACCGCTCCGGCCATTTCCGCGATCCCGCAGCGCGGCGAAATCAGTAGCCGTGCTGCAGCACCTCGCCGTGCTCGGAAATGTCGAGCCCCTCGCGCTCGGCGTCCGGCGACACGCGCAGACCCATCGTGACGTCGATGATCTTCAGGATCACATAGGAGACGATGCCGCTGTAGAGCAGCGTGACGACGATCCCCTCCGCCTGCAGCACCATCTGGTGCGGATTGCCGGCCAGCAGGCCGTTGGTGCCGCCAATCGACTTCACCGCGAAAACACCGGTGAGCAGCGCGCCGGCAATGCCGCCGAGACCGTGCACGCCCCAGACATCGAGCGCGTCGTCGTATCCGAACATGCGCTTGAACCCTGTCACCCCCCAGAAGCAGACGACGCCGGCGACAAGGCCGATGACCAGCGCCCCGCCGACCGGCACGAAGCCGCAGGCCGGGGTGATGGCGACGAGGCCGGCCACCGCGCCCGAAACGGCGCCGAGCAGGCTCGGCTTGCCCTTGATCATCCACTCCACGAGCGTCCACGAGAGAACCGCCGCGGCGGTCGCGAGATGAGTATTGATCATCGCATAGCCCGCCTGGCCGCCCGAGGTGAGCGCCGAGCCGGCATTGAACCCGAACCAGCCGACCCAGAGCAGCGAGGCGCCGACCAGCGTGTAGCCGAGATCGGCCGGCGCCATGTTGACGCTGCCATATCCCGTCCGCTTGCCGACCATGATGGCCGCAATCAGTCCCGCCGTTGCCGAATTGATGTGCACCACCGTGCCGCCAGCGAAGTCGAGCACTCCCTGGCCGCCGAGGAATCCGCCCGGCCCCCACACCATGTGCGCGATCGGCGCATAGACCGCGATCAGCCATACGCCGAGAAAGACCATGGCCGAGGAGAACTTGAGCCGGTCGGCCGGCCCGCCGAGGATGAGCACCGGCGTGATGATCGCGAAGGTGCCCTGGAACATGCAGAACACCGTCTCCGGAATCGTGCCCGACAGCGTGCCCGTGCCATCCCCCATCAGCATCACCTGCGACAGGCCGCCGATGAACGGATTGCCCTTCGTGAAGGCGAGCGAGTAGCCGATCACCACCCAGAGCACCGAAATCAGCGCGGTGGCGAAGAAGCACTGCATCAGCATCGCCAGGATGTTCTTCCGGCGCAGCAGGCCGCCATAATAAAGGGCAAGGCCGGGCACCGTCATCATCAGCACCAGGACCGAGGACGTCAGCATCCAGGCCGTGTCCCCCGAATCCAGCTTCGGCGCCGTATCCGCGAAGGCCGCGGCGTTCCAGCCCATGATCCCGAGGAAAGTGCCCATGCTCCCTATGAGCAATCGTCTCTTCATTCGCCGATGTCCTTCCTGCTCTGCGATGTGCGTTATAGCGATGCAGGCAGGAATGCACGGACTGTGCCAACACCCGAAAGCGCGAATAATCGGCATGTTTAATCATGACCGGATGGATCAGTTTTCAAATGATGCAATTTTTGCCTAAAATTTCATCGTATTGAGAACCAGCCTCGGTCATGACCCAACACGCCGGCAGGCCAGCGCGGGCATGGCTTGCAGGATTCCCCGCAGATGCGACATTCCGGCCATCACAGGAGGCCGGACATGACGAACGACACAGCGGATGTCGCAATCATCGGGGCGGGGCCGGTCGGGGCGGCGCTTGCCCTGCGCCTCGCTGCCGGCGGGCAGCGGGTCGTGCTCGTCGACCGGGCGGCGCTGCCGCCGATGGAACATCCGGATTTCGATGGCCGCGCCTATGCCATCGCCTACGGCTCCCGCGACCTGCTCGACCGTGCCGGGCTATGGGACCGCTTGCCCTTTCCGCCCTGCCCGATCGAACGCATCCGCGTCTCGGACGGCAAGCCGGGCCGCCCGCCCTCGCCGCTGTTTCTCGATTTCGATCATCGCGATGTCGGCGACGAGCCGTTCGGCTGGATTGTCGAAGCCCGCTCGCTGCGCATGGCGATCAACCGCGCCCTCGCCGACTCGGCGGTGATCCTGCACGCCCCGGCCACCGCGCGCGTCACCCGCGATGCCGATGGCGCCACGGTCGCGATCGCCGACGGGCCGAGCTATCGCGTGAACCTGGTGGTCGCCGCCGACGGTCGGGGCAGCACGCTGCGCGCCGAGGCCGGCATCGCCGTCACCCGCTATCCCTATCGTCAGAGCGCCGTGGTCTGTGCCGTGGAACACGAACGGCCGCACCACAACGTGGCGCTCGAGCACTTCCTGCCGGGCGGGCCCTTCGCGCAACTGCCGATGAGCGATGCCGATGGCGCCCACCTGTCCGCCATCGTCTTCACCGAAAGCCACGCCAATGCCGCGCGCCTCGCGGCAATGGACGATCCGCGATTCACCATCGAGGTCGCGCGGCGGCTCGGCGCGCATCTCGGCCGCATCCGGCTGGTGGGGCGGCGCTGGACCTATCCGCTCTCGGCGCTGCACGCCCACCGCTATCATGTGACCCGGCTGGTTCTCGTCGGCGATTCGGCGCATGGGGTGCACCCGATCGCGGGCCAGGGGCTCAATCTCGGCTTGCAGGACGGCATCGCCCTGGCCGGGCTGATCGAGGGGGCGGCCGACCCCGGCAGCACGGAGTTGCTCGCGCGCTACCAGCGCATCCGCCGGCCGGCCAATGTGACGATGCTGGCCGCGACCGATGCGCTCGACCGGCTGTTTTCCACTGATCTGCCGCCGGTGCGGCTTGCGCGGGATCTCGGGCTCGCCGCAGTGAACCGGATGCCCCGGCTCAAGCGCCGCTTCATGCGGACGGCGATGGGTCTTCGCGCATAGGGCCGCGCCGCAGCCCGGCAAGCCGCGATTCGAGGCGCTTGCGGGTGCGGGTGATCAGCGCGACGCCGGCCAGCCGCCGGTCGAGGAACGCCCTGGTGTCCTCCCCGTTCTCCGAGGCATCGCGCAGCCAGTAGAGCAGCGTCGTCGAATAGACCGCGGCAAGGATCGCCCGCTTCGTATACCAGGAGAAATCGGCGGAGCGGTCGCCCGCCGCATGCCAGATCGCATCCACCGTGCGGCCGGTGATCCGCGCCGCCAGCGCCGCGTTGCGCGGCAGGGCGAGAATGGCGAGGGCGCGGCGGATCGCCTCGCGATGCGGCGCCACGCGATCGAGCCGGAGCAGGATGAGCGCCCGCACCCGCGCCGCAAGCCGGGTTTCGGCAATCGTGCCGGCCGCATCCTCCATGTCCCGGTCGACGAGCGCGGTCCAGGCCTCGATCATCGCCGGCGCGCCGCCCTCGAACAGCAGCTCCGCCTCGTCGGGATCGCGGCCGAGCCGCGCCAGCGCCCGCCGCAGGGCGGTGCGCGTCCAGCCATCGAACGGCACCTCCTCGACCAGGGCGCGCAGAAGCGCATCGTCATCCGCGCGGACCTCGTCCTCGCCGGTCATCGCCGTCTCGTTCATCACAACTCTCCTGCGGCGCGCGCGATCTCGTCGCGGAACCGCGCCACTTCCTCGTTGAATCCCATCAGCCGCGGGTCGCGCAGGCGCTGCGGATAGAGAATGCCGTCCAGATGATCGGCCTCGTGCTGGATCACGCGGGCGTGAAACCCCGCGGCCTCCCGGCTGAACGGCGCGCCGGTCGCGTCCATGGCGCGCAGTGTCAGTCTGGCGGCGCGGGGCACCAGCGCGCTCATGCCGGGAATCGACAGGCACCCTTCCCAGTCCTCGACCGGTTCTCCGGGATGCAGGACGAGTTCCGGATTGATCACCGCCGAAAGACCGCGCGGGCCATCATGCTCGCCGCCGCCGGCGCGGCTCTCCGGCACCCGATAGATGAAGAGCCGCAGCGGCACATGCACCTGTGGCGCCGCAAGGCCGACGCCTCCGGCATCCGCCAGCGTCTCGGCCATGTCGTGCAACAGGCGGGCAATCTCCGGCGCGGCCGGATCCGCGACCGGCTCGGCCTTCGCGAACAGCACGGGATGGCCCAGCCGGGCCAGTTTCAGAAGCGCCATGCCCGACACATGGCGCAATTCCGCCGGATCGCAAAGCGGGATTGCGCTTGCCAGCCCCGACAAGACTGTTGGCAAGCGCGAGGATTTTGCTATAAGGCGAGGGAATGACGGGGCAATCCCGGCATGGGCGACGGCTGCGCCGGAAATGGTGCGGCTTTTTGGCGTTCATCTGCTAGACTAAACGCAAACCGTTCAACCGTTCTGGAGTATCTGGCCAAGTGCAAGTTCTCGTTCGTGACAACAATGTCGATCAGGCGCTGAAGGCGCTCAAGAAGAAGCTTCAGCGTGAAGGCGTGTTCCGCGAGATGAAGTTGCGCCGGCACTATGAAAAGCCCTCCGAGCGCCGTGCCCGCGAGGCGGCCGAAGCCGTTCGCCGCGCCCGCAAGATGGAGCGCAAGCGGATCGAGCGCGAAGGGTTCTGATCGCTCCACGTGAGCGCGACGAGTAGGGGCGCGGCCTTTATGGGCACGCGCCCTTTGTCGTTTCAGCGGCGGTCCAGCGAGAAGCGCCCCGGCCCGGCGGAGGCCAGCAGCAGCAGGCCGCCACAGATCGCCAAATCCAGAAAGAACTGGATTTCCGCCGCCGCCGCGGCCTGGCCCTGCATCAGCCAGAAGCGGTGCGCCAGCCAGTTGGCGGCAATGGTGAACAGAATCAGCACGATCGCGGCCGGACGGGTCCGCAGCCCGAGCATCACGAGGCCGCCGGCCCCGAGTTCGCAGACCACGGCGATCACCGCGCCGAGCGTCGGCGCCGGGGCGTCGAGATGGGTGAGCAGATGCACGATTCCAGGCCAGTGCACGACCTTGCTCCACCCCGCCTGCACGTAGAGTAGCGCCAGCGCCAGCCTGCCGGCGAGCATTCCCAGATCCGATATGCCGCGCTGCATGGTTTTCTTTCGACCCAGACCCTGTAAGTTGTGATTTCTAGATTATCATTGCCGTGGGCACGTCGCCCCGCCGCTTGTTAAACGGAACGCCACCATGACCGCCAGCCCCGTCGTCGATTTCGAAGGCCTTGCCGCGACCGAGACCTCCGCCGACCCTTTCCCGCATCTCGTGATGCGCGGCTTCGTCCGGCCGGAACGCCTGACCAGCGTGGTCGCCGACCTGCCGCCGCTGGGCGCGCGGGGCAGCTTTCCGATCGAATCCGTCAGGCTCGGACCGAACGCTGCGCAGCTGATGGACGAGATGAAGGGCGAGCGGATGCGGCAGATCATCGCCGGCAAATTCGGCCTCGACCTCGACGGCGCGCCGGTGATGCTGACGCTCCGCGGCCGCACCGATGCGCGCGACGGCAAGATCCATTGCGATTCGATCGCCAAGCGGGTGACCATCCTGCTCTATCTCAACCCGGCCAGCGAGGCCTGGGCGCGGCAGGATGGATGCCTGCGGCTGCTGCGCGGGCCGGACGATCTCGAGGATTACGCGGTCGAGGTGCCGCCGGTCGACGGCACGCTGCTCGTCTTCCCGAACGGCCCGACCACCTGGCACGGCCACCGCACCTATGTCGGCAAGCGCTACACGGTGCAGATGAACTACATGACGACCGATGCCAAGGCGCGTTACGAAATGCGCCGGCATCGCGTTTCGGCGCTGGTCAAGCGCCTCCTGCCAGCCGCCTGAAAGGCTGCGGCCCCGCCGCCGCATCGCACCCATGGCCCCAGACACGAAGACAACGACGGCCACCGCCGCCGCCGACAGCCCCTTTCGGAACCTGCTGCTCTTTGCCGGGATCCTGCTCATCGCGGTGAACCTGCGCGCGGCGCTGGCCTCGGTCTCGCCGCTGCTCACCCCGATCGGCACGGCCCTCGGCCTCGGGCCGCTCGGGCTCACCGTGCTCGCCACCATCCCCGTCGTCTGCTTCGCGGCACTCGCGCCGGTCAGCATCATGCTGCAGCGGCGGATCGGGCTGGAGGCGGCGATGATGACGGTGCTGGTGCTGCTCGCCGCCGGCCTGCTGATCCGCGTGCTCGGGGGAGCGGCGGCGCTGTTCGCCGGCACGGTGATGGGCGGGGCGGCGATCGCGATGGGCAACGTGCTGCTGCCGGGGCTGGTCAAGCGCGATTTTCCCACCCGCGTCGGGCTCGTCACCGGCTGCTACACCACGGTGATGACGACGATCGCCTCGGTCGCCGCGGCGGTCAGCGTGCCGGTTGCCGATGCCACTCCCTTCGCCTGGCGCGGCGCGCTGGGGCTGTGGGCGGTGCCGGCGATCGTCGCGGCGGCGGTCTGGGCGCCGCAGCTCGCCCATGGCGCCCACCGGCTGAGCCACACGCCGACGTCGGGCGCGTTCCGCAAGCTGGCGCGCAGCCCGCTGGCCTGGGCGGTGACGATGTTCATGGGCCTGCAGTCGCTCGGCTTCTACTCGATCCTGTCCTGGCTGCCGGCCATCCTGCACGCCCACGGAATCAACCCGACGATGGCCGGGATCATGCTCTCGACGACGACCCTCGTCGCCATTCCGGCGGCGCTGGTCACGCCGAGCCTCGCCACCCGCAGCCGCGACCAGCGGCTGCTGCTTGCGAGTCTGCTCGCCATCGTCAGTGTCGGCTATGTCGGGCTGATGCTGGCGCCGGCCGCCGCCCCCTGGGTGTGGGTGGTGTTCATCGGCATCGGCCAGGGCGCGTGTTTTCCCCTGGCGCTGACGCTGATGGTGCTGCGCACCGGCGGCCCGGCCGAGGCCATGGCGCTGTCGGCGTTCTCGCAGATGGTGGGCTACGCGGTGTCGATCGCGGGGCCGCTCGGGCTTGGGGTGATCCACACGCTCAGCGGCCACTGGTGGCCGTCGGTCGCGTTCCTGGTGATCCTGCAGGCGCCCACGCTCGGCTTCGGCCTCGCGGCCGCGCGGCCGCGCACGATCCGGTTCTGACCTCCCAGATCTGACCCTGCGGCCGAACGGCGAAACGGCCCCCGCGCGATCGCACGGGGGCCGTTCCTGTCCTCGGTCCGCAACGCGCATCCGGCCAGGTGCTGCCACCTGACCGGGGATTGCCCGTGCGTTACTCGGCGGCGTCTTCGCGCCGGCCACCCTTGGCGCCGACCTGGTCGGAGATGTCGGCACCGGTCGCCTGATCGACCACCCGCATCGACAGCTTCACCTTGCCGCGATCGTCGAGCCCGATCATCTTCACCTTCACGGTATCGCCGACCTTCACCACATCGCCGGTGCGGGCGACGCGGCCCTGCGCCAGCTCGCTGATATGGACCAGGCCGTCACGCGCGCCGAAGAAGTTCACGAACGCGCCGAAATCGGCGATCTTGACGACCTTGCCGGTGTAGATCTGGCCGACTTCCGGCTCGGAGGTCAGCGAGCGGATGCGGTCGATCGCCTTTTGCGCCTGCTCGTCCGAGGTGGCCGCGATCTTGATCGTGCCATCGTCCTCGATGTCGATCTTGCAGCCCGAATACTCGACGATCTCGCGGATCACCTTGCCGCCGGTGCCGATCACGTCGCGGATCTTGTCCTTCGGCACGTTGATCACGGTGATGCGCGGCGCGTTGGCGGACACGCCCTCGCGCGCGCCGGTCAGCGCCTTGGACATCTCGCCAAGGATGTGCAGGCGCCCGTCCTTCGCCTGATCCAGCGCGATCTTCATGATCTCGGGCGTGATCGAGGTGATCTTGATGTCCATCTGCAGGCTGGTGACGCCCGCCTCGGTGCCGGCCACCTTGAAGTCCATGTCGCCGAGATGGTCCTCATCGCCCAGGATGTCGGAGAGCACGGCGAAGCCCTTGTCCTCCTTGATCAGGCCCATGGCGATGCCGGCCACAGGGCGCGGCAGCGGCACGCCGGCATCCATCAGCGCGAGCGAGGTGCCGCACACCGTCGCCATCGAGGATGAGCCGTTGCTCTCGGTGATCTCGGAGACGACGCGCAGCGTGTAGGGGAACTTGTCCTTGCCGGGCAGCAGCGGGTGGATGGCGCGCCAGGCGAGCTTGCCGTGGCCCACTTCGCGGCGGCCGGGGCTGCCGACACGGCCGGTCTCGCCCACCGAGAAGGGCGGGAAATTGTAGTGCAGCAGGAAGCGCTCGCGGTATTCGCCCTCGATCGCATCGACGATCTGCTCGTCCTGCGCGGTGCCGAGGGTCGCGACCACGAGGGCCTGGGTCTCGCCACGGGTGAACAGGGCGGAGCCATGGGTGCGCGGCAGCACGCCGACCTCGGCGAGGATCGGGCGGACGGTGCGGGTGTCGCGTCCGTCGATGCGGATGCCGTTGTCGAGGATCGCGTTGCGGACGATGTCCGCCTCGAGCTCCTTGAACATGCCCTTGGCCTTCTCGACCGACCGCTCCTCGGCGGCGAGCGTCTCCAGCACCGCGGCCTTCACCGCGCCGATCTTCTCGTGGCGGGCGGTCTTCTCGCGCTCGGCATAGGCGGCGCGCAGGCCCTCGCGGGCGAGTTCGTCGACGCGGGCGGCCAGCGCCTTCTCCTCGTCGCTCTCCTCGACCAGCGGCCAGGGGTCCTTCGCGGCATGCTCGGCGAGCTCGATGATCGCCTGGATCACCGGCTGGAACGCCGCATGGCCGAAGGTGACGGCGCCGAGCATGGTTTCTTCCGACAGCTCGTGCGCCTCGGACTCGACCATCAGCACGCCCTCTTCCGTGCCGGCGAGCACGAGGTCGAGCCGGCTTTCGGCAATCTGCGCGGAGGTCGGGTTCAGGATGTATTCACCGTCGATATAGCCGATGCGGGCGGCGCCGACCGGGCCGAAGAACGGAATGCCGGAGAGGGTCAGCGCGGCCGAGGCGGCGACGAGCGAGACGATGTCCGGCTCGTTCTCGAGGTCGTGGCTGAGCACGTTGACGATGACCTGCACCTCGTTGCGGAACCCGTGCGGGAAGAGCGGGCGGATCGGCCGGTCGATCAGGCGGGAGGTCAGCGTCTCACGCTCGGTCGGGCGGCCTTCGCGCTTGAAGAAACCGCCGGGAATCCGGCCGGCGGCGTAGAATTTCTCCTGGTAGTTCACGGTGAGCGGGAAGAAATCCTGCCCCGGCTTCACCGAGCGGGCGCCGACCACGGTGGCGAGCACCACGGTGTCGCCATAGGAGGCGACGACGGCGCCATCGGCCTGGCGGGCAACCTTGCCGGTTTCGAGGATGAGCTTGCGCCCGCCCCAGTCGAGTTCCTTGCGGAAATACTTGTCAAACATCATTCGGTCCTTGCAACAACAGGACCGGGACGGCCACATCATCGGCGGCGCGGTGCGGGACGCGGCGTCTCGGGCGGCATGGGTCGGGCTGTGGGCGATGTCTCGTCACAGCCACGGGCCATGTGGCCGGAAACGCCGAAGAGACCCCGGCGTTGCGCGCAACCGAACGATCTGAGCCGTTCCGATCACGACCGGGAGACGATCTCCCGGCTGAAGATGCGCCAGCGGCGCACAGCGGTCTTATAGTCCAAATGCCGCCGCTCCGCTACTGCGGGGGCACGGAGGAGATCTGCATGACCGAAACACCCCCGATTCTCGAACGCCACGGCGCCATCGCCCGGCTGCGGCTGAACCGCCCCGCCCTGCGCAACCGGCTCGGCGCGGACGATCTTGCCGTCCTGCTCGGCCATTGCGCCACGCTCGCGGCAGACGAATCGGTCCGCGTCGTCGTGTTCGAGGCCGCCGGGCCGGTCTTCAGCGCCGGCTTCGATCTCGATGCGCTCTCGCGCGGCGACACCGGCGATGCCGAGGACGGGCCGGGCGGCATCGGCCGCGTGGGCACGGCGCTCGCCGCCCTGCCCCAGCCGGTCATCGCCCGGCTGCACGGCAATCTCTATGGCGGCGCGGTCGATCTCGCCCTCGCCTGCGATTTCCGCATCGGTGTGACCGGCATGGAACTGCTGATGCCGGCGGCGCGGATCGGCCTGCATTATTACCGCTCGGGGCTCGCCCGCGCGGTCGAGCGGATCGGGCCGGACGCGACACGCCTGCTCTTCGTCTCGGCGCAGGCGATCGATGCGGCAACCCTGCTGCGGATCGGCTACCTGACCCAGCTGGCAGCCGCGGACGGGCTGGATGCGGCGGTCGACGCCCTCGCCGCCCGGCTGGAAGCCAATGCGCCCCTCGCCGTGCGCGGCATGAAGGCGGCGATCGCCAGGCTCGCAGCCGGCACGCTGGATGGCGAATCGTTCGCCGCCGGCCTCGACGCCGCGCACCGCGACCCGGCCTTCATCGAGGCCATGGGGGCGCTGCGGGCGAAGAAGCGCGGCGGCTGAGCTTCAGGCGCGGAGGTTGAAGGCCGCCAGCGCCGCGAGGTCGCGGTCGCCCCAGCCTTCGCGCACGGCGTCATGCGCCGCGCGGCGGACCGATTCGACCAGTTTCAGGTTGAAGCCGGCGGCATCGCCCGCCTCGTCCATCAAGCGGAGATCCTTCTCGACCGCCTCGAGCGAGAAGCCGACCGACTCGCTGCGCGTGCCGCCCATCTCGGTGATGATCGCGGCGCTGCGAGTGGCAAAGGCAGGTGCGCCGCCGGAACTCTTGCCGATGATGCCGAGCAGCCGTTCCGGCGAAATCCCGTAATCGCGGGTGATCAACGCGGCCTCGCCCAGCGCCTGGAACGCGGCCAGCAACGGCAGGTTGACCGCGAGCTTCATCGCCGCCGCGGCCTGCGGCGTGTCGAACCGCTCCATCCGGTCGCACAGCTCGTCGAGAACCGGCTTCGCGGCGTCGATCGTCGCGGCATCGCCGCCGGCAAGGCCGAGCAGCTTGCCCGACCGCGCCGGGCCGACCGTGCCGCCCACGGGGCAGGCCACGAAACGCCCGCCATGCGCGGTGACCGCCTCGGCATTGGCCTGCATGTCGGCGGGCTTCAGCGTGCTCATGTCGATCACGAGGGCCTGCTGCAGATTGGCGCTCAGCAGCCCGCCCTCGCCATGATAGGCCGCGCGCGAGGCCGTCTCGTCCAGCAGCATCACGATAACGTAATCGGCCGACATGGCCACCTCCGCCGGCGACGCCTTGGCCGCGAGCCCCTGGATCGCTTCGGCCCGCGCCGCCGTCCGGTTCCAGCCGCAGACCTGATGGCCGCGCTCGATCAACCGCGCCGCCATCGCAGCTCCCATCCGGCCAAGACCGATCACGCCAATCTTCAGACTCATACCCGTGCTCCTGTTCGAAATAGGTTCGGAACCGCATATGGGCGGCTGGGCACCATGAAAAAAGCCGGAGGCGACCGCCTCCGGCTTTTTCCGTCAACCCGCGGCCCTGCCGGCCGGGCCGCTCAGCCCGGCGCCGGCAGCGGCCCGAGCCCGCCGGATTTCGGCACTTCCGGCTTCTGCGCGGTGGGCACGGAGGCGCGGCGGCTGTCCGGGGCCGGCTCGTCCACCACCTGACGGACCACCGGCTCGCCGCGCAGCACGATCTGGATCTCGTCGCCGTTGAGCGTCTCGTATTCCAGCAGCCCCTTGGCCAGGCGGTGCAGGTCGTCGAGACGCTCGGTCAGGATTCGCCGCGCCTCGGAGTAGGCGTGGTCGATGACCAGCTTGATCTCGCGGTCGATCTCCTGCGCGGTCGCCTCCGACACGTTCTTGTGCTGGGTCACCGAATGGCCGAGGAACAGCTCTTGGCCGTTGTCGCCATAGGCGATCATGCCGAGCTTGTCGCTCATGCCCCATTCGGTGATCATCCGGCGGGTAATGTCGGTCGCCTGCTTGATGTCGCCCGACGCGCCGTTGGACACGTTGTCCGGCCCGAAGATGATCTCCTCGGCGGCGCGCCCGCCCATCGCCTTGACCAGTTCGGAGAGCAGCTTGGCCTTGCTCATCGAGTAGCGGTCGCCTTCCGGCAGGCTCATCACCATGCCGAGCGCGCGGCCGCGCGGAATGATCGTCGCCTTGTGCACGGGGTCGCAGTGCTTCTGCGAGATCGAGCAGAGCGCGTGGCCGGCCTCGTGATAGGCCGTCATCTTCTTCTCGTCCTCGCTCATCACCATCGAGCGCCGCTCGGCGCCCATCATGACCTTGTCCTTGGCGTATTCGAACTCGGCCATGGCGACGACGCGCTTGCCCATGCGGGCGGCGAGCAGTGCGGCCTCGTTCACCAGGTTGGCGAGATCGGCGCCGGAGAAGCCGGGCGTGCCGCGGGCGATCACCTTGGGATCGACATCGGCGGCCAGCGGCACCTTGCGCATGTGGACCTTGAGGATGCGCTCACGGCCGTTCACGTCCGGGTTCGGCACCACCACCTGGCGGTCGAACCGGCCCGGGCGCAGCAGCGCCGGGTCGAGCACGTCGGGCCGGTTGGTGGCGGCGATGAGGATGACGCCCTCGTTGCTCTCGAACCCGTCCATCTCGACGAGCATCTGGTTCAGCGTCTGCTCACGCTCGTCGTTGCCGCCGCCAAGCCCGGCGCCGCGATGGCGGCCGACGGCGTCGATCTCGTCGATGAAGATGATGCAGGGGGCGTTCTTCTTGCCCTGCTCGAACATGTCGCGCACGCGGCTCGCGCCGACGCCGACGAACATCTCGACGAAATCGGAGCCCGAGATGGTGAAGAACGGCACGTTGGCCTCGCCGGCGATGGCGCGGGCGAGCAGCGTCTTGCCGGTGCCGGGCGGGCCGACCAGCAGAACCCCTTTCGGAATCTTGCCACCCAATCGCTGGAATTTCTGCGGATCACGCAGGAAGTCGACGATTTCCTGCAACTCGCCCTTGGCTTCCTCGATGCCGGCGACGTCCTCGAACGTCACCCTCCCCTGCTTCTCGGTCAGCAGGCGCGCGCGTGACTTGCCGAAGCCCATGGCGCGGCCGCCGCCCCCCTGCATCTGGCGCATGAAGTAGATCCATACGCCCACCAGCAGGATCATCGGCGCCCACGACACGAGATAGTGCAGCAGCGGGTTCTCCGGCGGGTTCAGCGGCTTGGCGACGACGCTGACCTTCTTCGAGATCAACGTGTTGACCAGGCCCGGATCATCCGGCGCATAGGTTTCGAAAGTGGACCCCGATTTGAGGGCGCCCGTGATGTCATGTCCGCGGATGGTGACGTGATCGACCTTGCCCGCGTTGACCTCCGACACGAATGTCGAATAGGCGACCTGGGTGCCGTGGTTGCTCTCTGCGGTCGTGGGCTGGAACATGTTGAACAGCAGCACGAAGAACAGTGCGATGATCACCCATACCAGCAGATTGCGCCCCAGATTGTTCATCAAGCTTCATCCAGTCCTGTTCGCCCCGGCACGCAAGACCGGGGGGCCGGCGGAAACCGGCCGAAATTTCAGGCCAACCCTTACCACCGTCCATTCTGGCACGGCGGCGGACAGTTCGCCACTCCTAATCGGAAATGGGTATGCCGCCGAATTTTCCTATCCTGCCGGTGAGCGCCACGTGCAGATCTGTCAGCCACAGGGCACCGGCTCGAACGGGGCGGCCGCGGCCGGCCCCTGCGGCGCGAACACGACCGCCGATGCCGGGCCGCCCGCCAGATGCGGCACGGACAGCACGCCATCCCCGCCGAAGAAGGCCGGCAGCGTGCGCCGCAGCGCGGCGGGAAGGCCCGACCGGCGCCCGATTTCCGCGGCCGAATCACCCAGCGCGCCGATCGTGCGCGCGCCCGGCGGCACGTCACGCACCCGAAACCGCCCGTCCCAGACCGCCCCGCGGACGGCGGCGACCGGCGGCGCGCAGGCCGCCGCCTCCCGCACCAGCAGCCAGCCGGGACCATGGCGGCCGGCGGCCATGATCCGCACGCCACCCAGCGTCGCCGGGCGCAATGCCGGCGTGAGGCGTTCCAGCGCGGCCCGGGCCGGCGGATAGGCCGCGCCGCCGAGAACGCGGAACAGCACGGCCAGCGCCTCCACCGGGAGCGACGCCGCGCGGACGATCGCCCAGCCTTCCGGGCGGAGGGAAACGTCCCGGGCGAGGGTTTCCGCCACATCGCGTTCGGCGGCGGCCCGGCGATCCGCATCGAGCGACGGAGGCACCAAGGCCGCTTGCCGCCGCGTGGCCCGGACCCGGACTCGCTCGAAACGCGCATCGGCATTGGACGGATCCTCGACCCAGCCGATGCCCCGTCCACTCAGGAATTCCCGCAGCACGGCGGGGTCCGTCCCGAGCAGCGGGCGCAGGATCACGATGTCGTCGCGCGCGGCAAACCCAGCCATTCCCGCCAACCCGCGCGGGCCGCGCGCCGCCCGCATCGCCCGCAATTCATCCTGATCGCCGGCATGATGGCCGAGCAGGAGATGCACGATCCCCGCGCCGCGCGCCGCCGCCGCAAGGGACGCGTGGCGGGCGTCGCGGGCGCGGGCCTGCAGGGCCGGGCCTGGACCGAGCTGAAGGCGGAGGATCCGGTAGCCGATGCCGAGCGCGGCCAGTCGCCGCCCGGTCAGGGAGGCTTCGTCCGCCGATTCCGGACGCAAGCCATGATCGGCGATGAGCCCGAGACAGTCGCCGCCGCGCTCCCGTGCCCAGGAGGCGGCGAGCAAAGTCAGGGCCATGCTGTCCGCGCCGCCGGACACGCCGACCGCCACGCGCGGCGCCGCGCCGAACGGCCCGAGCGCGGCCATCACGCGGGCGAAATGGCGGCCCAGGCCGTCGGCCTCGGCTGCGGTCAGTGGCAGGCGGCCCTTCGCCGCGCCGCCTCGACCCGGGCCTTGAGCGACGGCGACGGCGACGAGAACTGGCTGGTCAGCGAATCGAGCGTGTCGCACGCTTCCTGATTCTGATGGATCGCGGTGAGCGAATTCGCGAGGCCGAGCAGCGCATCGGGCGCGTGCGGCCCGGCCCGATCGGCATTATAGGCATCGTCGAAGGCGATCGCGGCCTCCTGATGCCGCCCCTGATGGAACAGCGACTGCGCGAGAATGAGCGAGGCCTCGCCATGGCCGGCCTGCTTGCCCTGTTTGGCGATCACGGCATGGGCATCGGCTTCCGCCGCCCTGTAGTCGTGATGGGACAGGGCCGCCCTCGCCGCTCCGAGCGAGGCCTCGGCGCGCGCGGGCGCGGCCGTCTCCGGCGTCGGTCGGGCCGGCTCCCGCGGCAACGTGCCAAGGGTGTGCGGCTCTTGCGCCGATGACGGCGCGGCCGGGGGCGCGCCCTCCGCGGCATTCGCCGGCGTCTGGAAGCCCGGCTTGCCGCCCTGCTCGAGCTGGAACTTCAGGTTGCCGATTTCCTGCTTGATCTCGTCATGCTGGGTGGCGACCTCGTGCTCCAGCGTGTCGACCCGGCCGCGCAGGTCCTGAACCTCGCCGTTCAGCGTATGGACGCGATCGAGAAGCGAGGCCACGAGATCGCTCGATGGCGCCTGGCCCGAACGCTCCGGCGCGGAGGGCGCGGGCGCGCCGAGCACCGAGCTGCCATTCCCGCCCCCCGTCTGCATGGTCCGGATCTGGTGCTTCAGTTCCAGGATCTGGTTTTCGAGGGCGATCCCCTCGCGACTCGTGATCATCTGGGCCCGGGCCGCGGCGGGGAGAAGGATCGCCACGGCGACACCGGCGGCGTACAGGGTCTTCAGCATGGGACGGCGCATCGGTTTCCTCGTTCTGCGGGCGCGCCGGAATGCGCCCCGCGCGTATGTAGTGCAACCGGCGGCGGCATTGAAGCACCGGGGCCACGGAAAGCAAATCGGCGGCCCGGATGAGCCGGGCCGCCGATCGATTCCGTCACGCCGTCCGGAGCTTGTGCCCCGGCGGAATGGTCAGTGGCAGTGCTGCGGGTTGAAACCCTGCACCGAGGTGATGGCCACGCGGTCCTGCGCGTAGTCCTGCTCGGTGTTGCCCGGCGAAACCAGGCACGACTTGCCGTAGGAAACGGTCTGGATGCGCGACGCGGCGACGCCCTTGGCGACCAGGTAATCACGCGCGGCATGGGCGCGGCGCGCGCCGAGCGCGAGGTTGTAGGCCTCGGTGCCGCGCGGGTCGGCATTGCCGGCGATCAGCACGTCGACATTCGGGTATTTCGCGAGCCAGCTCGCCTGGCGGTCGAGCGTCGCCTTGTCGGCGCCGGTCAGGTTGGACTTGTTGAAGCCGAAGAAGGCGCGGTCGCCCACGTCGGCCACAAGCTGCTGCTCGCTGCCCGGAGCCGGCCCGGACTGCGCGGCGGTCGCGCCGGAACCAGTCGCCATGGCAGTGGTCTTGGGGGCGTTGGAGCACGCCGCAAGCAGGGCAACAGCCGCGAGTGCGCCCAGAGCTTTGATATTCATGTGTACCGTCCCGATGTTGGGTGCCTGTGATTTGACGCACCGGCGTCATGCCGATACGTGGAAACTGGTAGCCGAGACGCTGGTTCGCCGGCCGACAGCGCAACCTGATCCGCTGCCGGACCAAGCCCCGTCAACCGGTTGAACCAACCGGCGCAAACGTCCGGACCGATATTTCGGCCTGACCATTTCGCGTAACAATCATCTATTCACATTGCGAAGACCGTTCAAGCGGGCTTTCGGGGCAAAGCCGATCATCCGCCCGTGATTGGATGTCATTTCCCGGCAACGCGACTTTTTTGACACAGCCTGTCAGCAAAACTGCATCTTTGATGACAGAAGGACATGAAATATTCCGCCCTGAAAACTTATTATTAACTTTTGAACACTAAACGGAAAGAGAGGCCGTTGGTCTCCGTTTCCTCCCTGAAAGCTGGCGAAATCTGCCGGCTCGAACTTCGAGCGTGACCGCGTTCTAACCGGTCACGCTCGTTTTTTAAATAAAATTCTGCCTCATATTTTGATATAATTTAGAGAAAATAAAACTGCCTGTCGCCGAGTTTTCTACCTTTGATATATAGATTGATCGCAATTAACGTTCTATCCACCTCCTTAACAACAAATTACCGCGGACTCCGTCCCGAACCGGATGTTTTTCGATACGCGCAGGGGTTGCAACCTCTGGCACACATCAGGGAATATCCCTGGTCCGATCGGTGACCGCGACTTCCGCTGCTTGCAAAACAGGTTTCAATGCTTTCAGTTCTTTTTTAATCGCGATTTTATCAGTTGCTGAAAACCTCCGGGCCTCGTCCGGAGGTTTTTTCTTGCCGCCCGCGCCATGCGCCGCGTTTGCTTGACATTTCGCCCGCTTCACGCTCCCTGCGCGGCCATGTCCGACGATCTGCCGACCATCGAATCCCAAGCCCGCACAGCCATCGCCGCCGCCGGCGATCCGGCTGCGCTCGACGCCGTCCGTATCGCCCTGCTCGGCAAGACCGGGCAGGTCACAGCGCTGCTCAAGACGCTCGGCAGCCTGACGCCGGACGAACGCAAGCGCGTCGGCGCCGAGGTGAACGCGCTCAAGACCGCCATCTCGGCCGCGCTCGATGCGCGCCGGGCGGTGCTGGAGGCGGAAGCCCTCGCCGCGCGGCTCGCCGCCGAGCGCATCGACGTCACGCTTCCCGGCCGGCCCGACCGCGCCGGCACGATCCACCCGATCTCGCGCACCATGGAGGAACTCACCGCCCTGTTCGGCGCCATGGGCTTCGGCGTGAAGGAAGGACCGGACATCGAGGATGACTGGCACAATTTCGGCGCCCTCAACATCCCCTCGCACCACCCGGCCCGCGCGATGATGGACACGTTCTATCTCGACGCTGCGGCCGGCAGCCGCCCCGTCGTGCTGCGCACCCACACCTCGCCGCTGCAGATCCGCACCATGCTGGCCGAGACGCCGCCGATCCGCGTGATCGTGCCGGGCCGCACCTACCGTTCGGACCACGACGCCACGCACAGCCCGATGTTCCACCAATGCGAGGGGCTGGTGATCGACCGCGGGATCACCCTCGCCCATCTCAAGGGCTGCCTGATCGACTTCCTGCGCGCCTTCTTCGAGCGGCCGGACCTCAAAGCCCGCTTCCGCTCCAGCTATTTCCCCTTCACCGAACCCTCGATGGAGGTCGACATCGCCTGGGACCGCAAGTCGGGCGAGATCGGCGGCGGCAGCGACTGGCTGGAAATCCTCGGCGCCGGCATGATCCATCCCAACGTGCTGGCGAATTGCGGGCTCGACCCGCGGGAATTCCAGGGCTTCGCCTTCGGCATGGGGGTCGAGCGCATCACCATGCTCAAGCACGGTATCCCCGACCTCCGTACTTTTTATGAGAGCGACGTGCGCTGGCTCGCGCATTACGGCACCTCGCCGCTGGCGCCGGTGACCCTGCACGAAGGGGACGCACGATGAAATTCACCCTCTCCTGGCTCAAGACGCATCTCGACACCGATGCCTCGCTCGATGCCATCGCCGAAACGCTGTCGGCCATCGGGCTGGAGGTGGAGAGCATCGCCGATCGCGGCGCCAGCCTCGCGCCGTTTCGCATCGCCCGCGTGATCGAGGCGACGCAGCACCCGAACGCCGACCGACTGCGGGTCTGCCGCGTCGATCCCGGCGACGGCACCGAGGTCAGCGTGGTCTGCGGCGCGCCGAACGCGCGCACCGGCATGCGCGCCGTCTTCGCGCCGCCGGGCAGTTTCGTGCCGGGTACCGGCATCACGCTCAAGGTCGGCGAGATCCGCGGCGTTCCCTCGGCCGGGATGCTGGTCTCCGAGCGCGAACTCGGCCTCGGCGACAGCCATGACGGCATCATCGACCTGCCGGACGACGCGCCGGTGGGCACGCCCTATGCCAGCTGGGCCGGGCTCGACGATCCGGTGATCGAGATCGGCGTCACACCCAATCGCGGCGATGCCTTCGCGGTGCGCGGCGTCGCGCGCGATCTCGCCGCCGCCGGGCTCGGCACGCTGAAGCCCTGGGCGCCGCCGCCTATCGCCGCAGCCGGGGCGAGCGCGATTGCCTGGCAGAACGCCTATCCGGAAGCCTGCCCCTGGGTGCTCGGGCGCACCGTGCGCGGCGTGCGCAACGGCGAAAGCCCGGACTGGCTGAAGCGTCGCCTCGAATCGGTCGGGCTGCGGCCGATCAACGCGCTGGTCGACATCACCAATTTCTTCACCCTCGATCTCGGCCGGCCGCTGCATGTGTTCGACGTCGGCAAGATTGCCGGCGACGCACTCACCCTGCGGCGCGGCGCGGGGGAAAGCTTCCGCGGCCTGCACGGCAGGGACGTGACCGCGACGGCGGATGACTGCGTCATCGCCGATGCGGCGGGCGCGCAGTCGCTCGCCGGGATCGTCGGCGGCGAGGCGACGGGGTGCGACGAGACCACGCGGGACGTGTTCATCGAATGCGCCCTGTTCGACCGGGTGCGGATCGCCCTCACCGGCCAGCGCACCGGCATCCATTCCGACGCGCGGCAGCGCTTCGAGCGCGGCATCGATTTCGCGCTGCTGCCCGCCGCCCTCGATGCGGCGACCGCGATGGTGATCGAGCTGTGCGGCGGCACCGCCTCGGAGATCACCGAGGCGGGGGCGAAGCCCGACTGGCACCGCACCGCGACGATGCGCTTCGAGCGCCTCGCCAGTTTCGGCCACTCGACCGTCACACCCGACCGCGCCGCGGACATCCTCGACCGGCTCGGCTTTACCGGCGTCGCCCGCGATGCGGCGTCGATCACCGTCGCGGTGCCGAGCTGGCGCAACGATATCGCGGCGGCCGACCTGCCCGGCGGCAGCGCGCTCGACCAGCATGGTGGCCTCGCCACGGCGACCGCCGAGGCCGCGCGCCTCGGCGCACGGACGATCGAGCCGGAAGTCGACCTGATCGAGGAAGTGCTGCGGATCGATGGGCTGGACCGGATCGAGCCGGTCTCGCTGCCCGGCGCGGCACCGGTGCCCTCCGCCTCGCTCACCCCGCGCCAGGCCCGCACGGTGCGCGCCCGCCGCGTTCTCGCCGCGCGCGGCATGGCCGAATGCGTGACCTTCAGCTTCCTCGACCGCGCGACCGCCGGGCGATTCGGCGGAACCCCCGCCACGCTTGCGCTGAAGAACCCGATCGCCGCCGATCTCGACCAGATGCGGCCGACCCCGCTGGCGACCATCGCCCTCGCCGCCGCGCGCAATGCCGCCCGCGGCCATGGCGACCTCGCGCTCTTCGAGATCGGCCCGGCCTATCGCGACGTCTCGCCAGACGGGCAGGATCTCGTCGCCGCGGGGCTGCGCGCCGGACGGACCCCGCTGTCCTGGGTCGAGCCGGCGCGCCCGGCCGATCTGTGGGATGCCAAGGCGGACGCCATCGCCGTGCTCGGCGAACTCGGCGTCCCGCTCGACGCGGTGACGGTGACGGCCGACGCGCCGGCGCATTATCATCCGGGCCGCTCCGGCACGCTGCGCCAGGGGCCGAAGACCCGGCTCGGCTGGTTCGGCGCGCTGCACCCGTCGCTATGCGCCGCGCTCGACCTGCCGGAAGGCAGCGTGGCGTTCGAGCTGGATCTGGGCGCGATCGCCGATCCGAAGCGGCGGCGCAAGGCCGTGCCGTCGCTGCCGCAGTTCCAGCCGCTCCGCCGCGACTTCGCCTTCATCGCCGATGCCACGGTAACGGCCGAGGCCGTGCTGCGCGCGGCGAAGGGCGCCGAGCGCACGCTGATCGCCAACGTCGCGTTATTCGACCGCTACGCCGGCGAGAAACTGCCGGAGGGGAAGGTGTCGCTCGCCGTCGCGGTCACCCTGCAACCGCGCGAGGCAAGCCTCACGGACGCGGAGATCGAGGCCGTTTCGGCGAGGATCGTCGCGGCGGTGGCCAAGGCAACCGGGGCGACGCTGCGCGGCTGACGCGCCGCCCCGGCGCCGGGGTTACAGGCATCGCCCCTTGGCGCGCGGCCGCCCCGCCGCGCGCCGGGCATTCTGCCGACGTGATGAAACTGTCCCACGGGCAGGTGACAGCGCCAGGATGTGACGGCGCGCGAAAACGACGAGCGACATCATCGCAACTCGTTCGCTTCGGATACCGGAAATATGTTTGAAAACTGGAGCGGGCGAAGGGATTCGAACCCTCGACCCCAACCTTGGCAAGGTTGTGCTCTACCCCTGAGCTACGCCCGCGCTCCGTGAAGGCGCTATTACTCAGGTTCGTTCGGCTTGGCAAGCGGTCCCCTCCATCAAAATCGGGCGGCTGGGTCGCGTCCAAGTTTGGCCGATTATATTTAACCATGAGAAACTTCTCGACCTTTCGCGCAGATTTGCCGACATCGCGGATTCGTGAAAAATCTTCCGCCTCGCCCGCAGGATGTGGATCGGGTTTCCGTCCCTCGCCGGCTTGTGGTGGCTCCCGGGCGGCACTTACGGCATCGCCGGTTGCGTCGAACCGGCATTTCCTGCTGGAAGGCCGTCGGGCCGCTTGCGCCCGGCCGCCGGATTGGCGGCCGACCGGGCGGTCGATCCGTGGCTGGAAGGTTGCCAAGCCGATCCTGTTGCGACAGGCTCGGACCAATCAATCAAAAAAGGAGATCAGGATGATTCGTAAGATGGGGATCGGGCTCGCGGCGGCCGTTGCTCTGGCGGCGCCGTATGGCATTGCCCACGCGGCCTCCGGGCCGATCAAGATCGGCGTGCAGGCGCCCATCACCGGCACCTATGCCGATGAGGGCCAGGGCATCGAGAAGGCCGTGAAGCTCCTCGCCGACCAGCAGAACGCCAAGGGCGGCCTGCTGGGCCGCAAGATCGAGGTCAAGGTCTGCGACGACGAGGGCAAGGCCTCCCAGGCCGCCATCTGCGCGCGCCAGCTCGTGAATGACGGCGTGATCGCCGTGATCGGCTCCTACACCAGCGGCGCGGCACTCGCGGCCGAGCCGATCTATGCGCGCTCGAACGTCATCCAGACCTCGGACGGCACCAGCAACAAGCTGCTCTCGCGCGGCTACAAGACCTGGTTCGGCAACGCGGCGCCGAACAGCGCGGAGGCGAAGTTCACCGCGAAATACCTGATCGATGTCCGCCACTTCAAGCGCATCGCCGTGCTGACCGACCATTCGAGCTTCGCCACCGGCCTCGCCGATGCGGTCATCAAGAACATCAAGGCCGACCATGGCAAGGTGATCGACAAGGCCTACATCACCGCCGGCTCGCAGAACTTCACCCCGGTGCTGACCAAGCTGAAGGCGCTGAAGCCGGATGCGATCTATTTCTCGGGCTACTATTCGGATGGCGGCCTGATCAAGGCGCAGATGGCCCAGCTCGGCATCACCGCGACCTTCGTCGGCGGCGACGCCAACCAGAACGTCGCCTTCGGCAAGATCGCCGGCTCCGCGGCGAAGGGCGCCATCATCGTCAACGTGCCCGGTCCGGAACAGCTCCCCTACCCCACCGCCAAGGCCTTCGTCGCCGCCTACAAGGCGAAATATCACCAGAGCCCGCCCTCGGTCTTCACCCTCACCAACGCCGACGGCATGCGCGCGGTGATGCAGGCGATCGAGCAGACCAAGAGCGTCAAGCCGGCGAAGCTCGAGCACTACCTGCACACGATGAAGAGCTTCGACGGCCTGACCGGCCAGTTCCGCTGGAACGACAAGGGCGAGCGCGTCGGCAGCCCGTTCACCGCCTTCGAGGTGCAGGCCGACGGCAGCTACAAGATCGTCTATCCGGCGCCCAAGGCCGGCTGACGGGCCGGTCGCGCCGGGGGGAGGTTTCGTCATGGGAACGTTCATCCAGCAGGTCTTCAACGGCCTGACGGTCGGGGGCATCTACGCGCTCATCGCGCTGGGCTACACGATGGTTTATGGCGTGATGCGCCTGATCAATTTCGCCCATGGCGATCTCTGCATCCTCGGCGCCTTCATCGGCCTCACCTTCCTCACCTCGCTCGGCGGTGCCGGCCATCCCGGCGCCGCCCTGCTGATCCTCGCCTTCGTCGCGGCGATCGTGGTGGTGGCGGTGGCCGGCGTCGTGCTCGAACTCGCCGCCTACCGGCCGCTGCGCAAGGCGGATCGCCTCGCCGCCGTGGTCTCGGCACTTGGCGCGTCATTGCTGATCGAGAACGGAATCATGCTGATCTGGAGCCCCCAGGTCAGCGTGTTCCCCTCGGGCCTGCTGCCGACGACGACCTATCACATCGCCGGCGCCTCGATCAGCTTCGTGCAGGTGATGATCATCATCGTCTCCTTCCTGCTGATGGCGGCGCTCTACCTGTTCGTGAACCACACCCGCTTCGGCACCGCGATCCGCGCCGCGGCGATCGACCAGGACGCCGCGCGGCTGATGGGCATCAATGTCAACCGAGTGATCGCCAGCGTCTTCGTCATCGGCCCGGCGCTCGGCGCGGTGGGCGGGCTGTTCATCGGCGTCTATTACCGCGAAGTCTATTTCACGATGGGCTGGACCTACGGGCTCTACGCCTTCATCGCCGCCATTCTCGGCGGCATCGGCAACATTCCGGGGGCGATGCTGGGCGGCATCCTGCTCGGCCTTTTCAACGCCTTCGCCGCCGGCTACATCTCCAGCTCCTGGCAGGACGCGATCACCTTCGCGCTGCTGATCGGAATCCTGCTGGTCCGGCCTTCGGGCATCCTGGGCGAACGCGTCGCGGAGAAGGTGTGATGAGCGCGTCCGCAACCCGCAACACCGGCATCGCGGTCTGGATCCTCGGCCTGTTCCTGCCGCTCGCGCTGAACAGCGCCTGGGTCTCGGTCGCCGCGATCTTCGCGATCTATGGCATCGTCGCCTTGTCGGAAGACATCATTCTCGGCCGCGCCGGCATGTTCGACATGGGCCACGCCGTCTATTTCGGCATCGGCGCCTATGTCACGGCGATCCTGAACGTCACCTTCAACTGGCCGATCTTCTTCACCATCCCCTTCGCCATCCTGCTCGCCGCCGCCTTTGGCGCCCTGCTCGCCGCCCCGCTGATCCGCCTGCGCGGCGACTATCTGCTGGTCGCCAGCATCGGCTTCAACGCGATCTTCGTGCTGGCGATGCAGAACGACCTGTTCGGCCTCACCGGCGGGTCGGACGGCATCACCGGCATCGGCGTGCCCTCGCTGTTCGGCCTGCCGATCGAGAGCCAGAGCGCGATGTACTGGCTCGACTGGGTGGTGCTCGGCATCGTGCTGGTGCTGATGCGCAATCTCGACGGCTCGGAATTCGGCCGCGCGCTGCGCTATCTCAAGCAGGACGAACTCGCCGCGACGACGATCGGCGTCAATCCGCGCAAGGTGAAGACGCTCGCCTTCGCCATCGGCGCCGGGCTCGCCGGGCTCGCCGGCACGCTGTTTGCCGTGCAGCTCTCCACGGTCAGCCCGTCCTCCTTCAAGTTCACCGAATCGGTGACGCTGTTCGCCATCGTCATCGTCGGCGGCCAGGGCTCGATTCCCGGCGTGCTGCTCGGCACCGCGCTGATGTTCGTGCTGCCCCAGGTCTTCCGCGACTTCGCGCAATACCGCTACCTGGTCTTCGGCTTCGCGATGATCCTGGTGATGGTGCTGCGCCCGCAGGGCCTGTGGCCGCGGCGGGGGGCGCGGGCATGAGCGCGCTGCTCGAACTCCATGGGGTCGGCATCCGCTTCGGCGGGCTGCGCGCGGTCGACAGGCTCTCCTTCACCGTCGACAAGGGGCAGATCGTCGCCCTGATCGGGCCGAACGGCGCCGGCAAGACGACCGTGTTCAACATGATCACCGGCGTCTACCGGCCGACCGAGGGCAGCATCCGCTTCGAGGGGCAGGACATCACCGCCCGCCGCCCGCATCTCGTCGCCGCCGCCGGCATCATGCGGACCTTCCAGACGATCAGGCTGTTTCCCGAAATGTCGGTGCTGGAAAACGTCCGCGCCGGCTGCCATTTGCGGGTGCGCCAGCAATGGTGGCAGGGGCTGCTCAGCCTGCCGTCGCAGCGGCGGGAGGAGGCTGAACTGGCCGAGCGCGCGCACGAGATCCTGCGCCGGCTCGATCTCGACCGGTTCGCGCATGACCGCGCGGTCTCGCTGCCCTACGGCGTGCAGCGCCGCGTCGAACTTGCCCGCACGCTGGCGGCCGATCCCAAGATGATCATTCTCGACGAGCCGGCCGCCGGCCTGAACGACAATGAATCGGCCGCTCTCAGCGAGACGATCTTCGGCATCCGCGACAGCGGCATCACCGTACTGCTGGTCGAGCACGACATGAACGTGGTGATGAGCGTCGCCGACAAGATCGTGGTGATCAATTTCGGCCAGAAGATCGCCGAGGGCGGGCCGGACGACATCCGCAACGACGCGCAGGTGATCGAGGCCTATCTCGGGCGCGATGACGACGAGGAGGAGGGCGTATCGTGAGCCTGCTCGAAATCGCCGACCTCAAGGTCAATTACGGTCAGATCGAGGCGCTGAAGGGCGTCTCGCTGCGGGTGGAAACGCGCGAGATCGTGGCGATCCTCGGCGCCAACGGCGCCGGCAAGACCACGCTGATGCGCACGATCTCGGGGCTGCTGACGCCGCGCGGCGGCTCGATCGTCTTCGAGGGGACCGACATCACCCGCCTGGGGGCGGACAGGATCGTGCGCCTCGGCATCGCCCAGTCGCCCGAGGGGCGGCGCGTGTTCGGCACGCTGAGCGTGATGGAGAATCTCCGCCTCGGCGCCTTCACCCGCCCGGCGGGCGAGGTTGCCGGCTCGCTCGACTTCGTGCTGCAGATGTTCCCCCGCCTCGCCGAGCGCCGCGGCCAGCTCGCCGGCACGATGTCCGGCGGCGAGCAGCAGATGCTGGCGATCGGCCGGGCGCTGATGGCGAAGCCCCGCCTGCTGCTGCTCGACGAGCCGAGCCTCGGCCTCGCGCCGATCATCGTCCAGGGCATTTTCCGCACCCTGCGCGAGATCGCCAACAGCGGCGTCACCATCCTGATCGTCGAGCAGAACGCCCGCAGCGCGCTGAAACTCGCCGATCGCGGCTATGTGCTCGAGGTCGGCCGCTTCGTCATCGAGGACGACGCGAAGACGCTGCTGACCTCGCCCGAGGTGCAGGCCGCCTATCTGGGTGGCGAGCGCAGGAAGGCCTGACGGCGCGTCAGGATTTCGCGAGATCCTCGCGGATGCGGGCGAGCTCCTTCTTCCGCTTGCTGCTCACCTCGGGATAGTTCATGTCGAGCTCCTGCATCGTATCCAGCAGGATGTTCGAGATGATGAGGCGGGCGTTGCGCTTGTCATCCGCCGGCACCGCGTACCAGGGCGCCTCGACCGTGCTGGTCGCGTTCAGGCAGTCCTGATACGCCGCCATGTAGTCGTTCCAGAATTTCCGCTCCTCGACGTCGGCGGTGCTGAACTTCCAGTTCTTCGAGGGATCGTCGATCCGGGCGATCAGCCGGCGCAACTGCTCCTCCTTCGAGATGTGCAGGAAGATCTTGACGATCTTCGTGCCGTTCCCGGAGAGGTGGCGTTCGAGATCGTTGATCGAGCGGTAGCGGTGCTCCCAGATCGAGCCGACCCCCGACGGCGGTTCCGGCACGCCCTCGTTGGCGAGGATCTCGGGATGCACGCGCGCGATCAGCACCTCCTCGTAATAGGACCGGTTGAAGATGCCGATCCGCCCCCGCTCGGGCAGGTTGCGCGTCGTGCGCCAGAGGAAGTCGTGCTGGAGTTCCATGGCACTCGGGTGCCTGAAGCTGAAGACCTGGCAGCCCTGCGGATTGACGCCGGACATCACATGCTTGATCGCGCCATCCTTGCCGGCCGCGTCCATCGCCTGGAAGATGATCAGCACGGCATGGCGGTTCGAGGCGTAGAGCAGCTGCTGCATCTCGCTGAGCCGCTTGATGTGGTCATCCAGTTCCGCGCGGTAGTCGTGCTTCGAATCGAAGAGCGGGTCGATGGCTGTCGGCCAGGACGACAGGTCGACGGGAACGCTCGGGTGAATGCGGAACTGCCGGGAATTGACGGCCATGGCGACACTCCGGAATGCGGCGCCGCGACGCGACCGGACGGGACCACCGCAGCGCGGGCTTTCGGCAAAGCCGGCACATGTCCGTGTCCGCCGGATCGTTCCGGGAACGGCGCCCGGTTAACAGGACCAGACACCGATATGGGGGCGGGACGGCGCGGGATGCAAGCGCGCCGGCGCCGTTCAGCTGCGCAGGCGGGTGACCGTTGCCGTGGTGGAATGGCCGGGCAGCAGCTCGGCGAGCATGACGCGCCCGCCCCAGGACTCGACCTCGCGCGCGCCGACCACGGTATCGTGCGTGTAGTCCGCGCCCTTGACCAGGACATCGGGCCGGATCGCCGAGAGCAGGTCGAGCGGCGTGTCCTCCTCGAAGATCACGACGAGGTCGACGCTGGCGAGCGAGGCGAGCACGGCGGCGCGCGCCGCCTCGGGCTGGACGGGGCGCGTCGCGCCCTTGAGCCGGCGCACCGAACTGTCGGCGTTCAGGCCGACGACGAGACGGTCGCACCCGGCGCGCGCCTGTTCGAGCAGGTGCACATGGCCGGGGTGCAGCAGGTCGAAACAGCCATTGGTGAAGCCGATGCGCCAGCCGCGCTGGCGCCAGCGCTCGGCGGCCTCGGCGGCGGCCTGCCTGGTGACGACCTTGCGCAGCGCGCCGGAGGCCGGCTTCACCGCGTCGACCAGGTCGTCCGGCCGGGCGACGGCGGTGCCGACCTTGCCCACCACGAGGCCGCCGGCGATGTTCGACAGCCGCGCCGCGATCTCGAGCGGCAGGCCGCTCGCCAGCCCCGCCGCGAGCACCGCGACCACCGTGTCGCCGGCGCCGGAGACGTCGTAGACTTCCGCGGCCTCGGCCGGATAATGCCGGACCGTATCGACGGTCACGAGGCTCATCCCGTCCTCGGAGCGGGTGCAGAGCACCGCGCCGAAGCCGAACCGGCCGATCACCTCGCGCGCCGCCCCGACGATGGCGGCCTCGTCCGGCAGGTCGCGCCCGACCGCTTCGGCGAGTTCGCGGCGGTTCGGCGTGATCACGTCGGCCTCGGCATAGTGCGACCAGTCCGCCCCCTTGGGATCGACGATCACGGTGCGGCCGATCGAGCGGGCGCTGGCGATCAGGTTGCGCGCGATCGTGGGCGCCAGCACGCCCTTGCGATAATCCGACAGCACGGTGACGGAGGTCGCCGCCATCGCGTCGGAGGCGATCTTGAGCAGGCGTTCGCCGAGCTTGTCGGTCAGCGGCATCACCAGTTCGCGGTCGGCGCGGATCAGGTGCTGGCCGGCGGCGATGTAGCGCGTCTTCACCGTCGTCGCCCGGCCGGTTTCCACCAGCAGCCAGGGCTCGACATTCGGCTGGCCGCCGATCAGCGCGGTGAGGTCGGAGCCTTCCTGGTCGTCGCCCACCACCGAGACGAAGGCGGCCGCCGCATCGAGCGCGGTGAGGTTGCGCACCACGTTGCCCGCCCCGCCCGGCATCGCGATCTCGCGCGTCACGGTCAGGATCGGCACCGGCGCCTCCGGGCTGATCCGTTCGACGCGCCCATAGGCGTAGCGGTCGAGCATCAGGTCGCCCACCACAAGAACGTTCGCCCGCGCCAGCCCCCGGATCGCGGCGATCAGATCGCCATCATCATGCTCAGCCATGCTGCCTCGCTAGCTTGCGCGGCGGCGTCGGGCAAGCGGTTTCGTGAGGTCGACCCGCCGCGCCGCCGGCGATTTTGCATCGCAGCATCGCGCGCCGCGCCGCCGGCGATGGCAAAACGGGCGCAGTGCCTCTATTTAACGGCCATGACCGAATTGCCGCCCTTTCTCGATCGCACCCGGCCCGACGTGCCCGATATTGCCGTGCCCCGCGGTGTCACGCCGTTTTTCCTCCCGAATCAGCCGGTTCGCGGCCGGCTGGTGCGGCTCGGCCCGCTCGCCGACGCGCTGCTGACCCGGCATGACCACGCGCCCGACGTGCGCGCCCTGCTCGGCCAGGCGCTGGCGCTGGTCGCCAGCCTCGCCACCGCGCTGAAATTCACCGGCAGTTTCTCGCTCCAGGCCAAGGGCGACGGCGCCGTGCCGCTGCTGCTCGCCGACTGCACCGATGGCGGGGCGCTGCGCGGCTATGCCCGCCTGTCCGACGAGATCGCGCTGCCGGAAGAGGCCACCGCGCGGGCGATGATGGGCGACGGCTACCTCGCCTTCACGGTGGACCAGGGGCCGGACATGGAGCGCCACCAGGGCATCGTCTCGCTCGAGGGCGAGAGCCTCGCGGACATGGCGCATCATTATTTCGAGACCTCCGAGCAGCTGCCCTGCCAGATCCACCTCGCCGCCGCCGAGACGCCGGCGGGCTGGCGCGCCGCGGCGCTGGTGATCGAGCGGATCGCCGGCGCCGGCGGCATCGACCCCGCGGTGAGCGAGGCCGAGCAGGAGGAAGCCTGGCGCACCGCGAAGATCCTCGCCGCGACGATCACCGACGAGGAACTGCTGGACGACACGCTGCCGCCGGAGCGCGTGCTCTACCGGCTGTTTCACGGCGAGGGCGTCGCGGTGGACCGGCCGCGGCCGCTCGCCTATGGCTGCCGCTGCTCGCGCGCCCGGCTCTCGGACGTGCTGGGCGGGTTTTCCGGAGACGATCTCGATCACATGACCATCGACGGGGACATCACGATGACGTGCGAATTCTGCAATGTCGATTTCCGCTTCCCGCGCGGCGAGATCGCCGCTGCCGCCTCGGCCGGCGAGCCGGGAGGCGCGTCATGAGGCGCCTCGCCCTCGCCGGGATCGTGCTGGCGCCGCTGGCGCTGTCGGCCTGCGCCACCGAGGCGCCGGCGCCGACGACCTTCGCCCGGCTCGACTATTCCTACCTCCCGCCGATCACCCTGAAGGTCGCCAGCATCCGCATCCGCGACGATTACCGGCCCGGACCGGACGCGGCGAAGATGATCGACCTCGCCCCCGAGCCGCCGGCGCGCGTGCTGGAGCGCATGGCGCATGAGCGGCTGGTGGCGAATGGCAGCCCCGGCTCGGCCTCGTTCGTCATCCGGCAGGCCTCGCTGCACCAGGTGGGCGACACGCTGGTGGGCACCATGACGGTCGATCTCAACGTGCGGACCAGCAACGGCCAGCGCGTCGGCTATGCCGAGGCGACCGTCTCGCGCAGCGAGACGGCGCCGACGAACGAGTCGCCGGACCGGATGCGCGCCGCGCTCTACGACCTGACCAAGACGATGATGAGCAGCATGAATGTCGAGCTGCAATACCAGATCCAGAGGAGCCTGCCCGACTGGCTCGCCTATTCGCCCGCCGGCGAGGTGGGCGGCATGGCGGCGCCGCACTACAGCCCCGACCAGGGCATCAGCGCGCAGCCTTTGCCGAACCCCGATGCCGGGCAGAATGGGCCGGCCAGCGGCACGAGCCTCGGCGGGTCGAACGACTGACCGGGCGGCGTTCCGGCCCGGCAGGCGGATGCGGGCCGCGCCCCGAGGGATGCAGCCGGGCGGCGGTTTCGCCGCGATGTCCGGGGAGCGCGGCGGTATCGCCGCGACCTGAAGGCGATCAGGACGGGACCGGCGGCGCGCGGGTGTGAAGCGGGCCGGGCCGGACGGGCCGGCGGGGCGACAGGCGCGGCGCCGGCGCGGGATGCGGCGTGGCGGTAGTCGGCGCAGCGGCGCGAGCTTTGGCGGGCGCGACGGCGGGCCTCGATCGGGGCGGCAGACGCAGGCAGGCGGGCAGCCGGAGGCCGAGCGCGCGGCAGAGCGGGCGAAGCAGGCGGCCGGCGCGCGGTTCGGACGCGATGAGGGCGCGGGCTTCCGGGGTTTCGAGCAGGTCGCGCAGCCGGCCGGCGACGGCGCTGGCCTCGGGCACCGGGGCGAGCAGCCAGGCGGCGCGGCGGGGCAGCGCGACGGCGGGGTTCCGCGCCGCCCGATGACGTGGGC